>DASRJB010000923.1:0-5710 GCA_035649715.1 Pirellulaceae bacterium | reverse complement strand
CTGTACAGCGAAAAGCGAGTTCCCGCCGTCGGCAGCGGGAACACCCAGGCATTATCGGTCAGGCAGATGCTACTTCTTCTTCGCGACCCCCAGTTCGCCGAGCTTCGTGGCGACGTCGGCGCCGTGGGCGTCGGTCTTCACGGCCTTGTCGATGAACAGGACCTTGCCGTCGGCCCCGATATAGAACGTCCACCGCAGGGCCGCCTTGCGATCGGGGTTGTACACGCCGTATTTCGTGGCCACGCTGCTGTCCGGATCGCTGAGGATCGGATAATCGACGCTGAGCGACTCGGCGAACTTCTTGTTCTGCTCGGCCGGGTCGTTGCTGGCCGTGAAGTAGGCGACTTCATATTCCCGCATCTTCGCACCATCGTTCTTGAACGACGTGCATTCCTTCGTGCAACCGCCCGTGAAGGCCCGCGGGAACCAGGCGACCACGACGGCCTGCTTGCCTTTGAAGTCGGACAGCTTATAGGTCTTGCCGTCGCTGCCGACCATCGTGAAATCGGGGGCCTCGTCGCCGACTTTGAGCGGCTCGGCGGCCGACGCGATCGAAGCCAGCAGCATCACGGCGGTCAGCATCAGGAAGAACAGCTTCATGGGGAAACCTCCAGCTAAGTAGGTGGGCGGGGGAGCCAAACGCAGCAGCGGGCAGCCTAACACGCCGCCGAGCCGCCCGGCAACGCGCCGGACTGAAAGGTCTGGCAATCGGCAGGCGTTATGGTCAGAATCTAAGGTCGAGCAGCAATTTTCCGGGGGCTTCATGTCAGCGCCGTCGCCCGAGGTCACTGTCGATGCGTTTTTGGACGCCCTCAGCAAGAGCGGGCTGCTGACGGCGGAAGCAATGGCCGCGGCTCAGGCAGCAGCCGCGAAACACGCCGACCCCAAGGCCGCCGCCCGCGAGCTGATCAAATCCGGCACGCTGACGAGGTGGCAGGCGACCCAGCTGCTGCACGGGTTTCACCAGCTGGTGATCGGCAAGTTCAAGCTGCTCGAACAGCTCGGCGCGGGCGAGATGGGCCGCGTGTATCTGGCCGAGCACGCTCAGATCGGCCGCCGCCACACGCTGAAGGTGCTGGCCCGGCGGCACATGGCCAATCCGGAACTCGTGAAGCGGTTCCTCGCCGATGCGGCCAGCGCGTGCAGCCTCGACCACCGTAACATCAGCCACGTCTTCGACGTCACCCAGGAAGGCGACCGCTGCTACGTCGTGATGGAATACGTCGAAGGCGAGAACCTCGACAAGCTGATCCAGCGGCGCGGCAAGCTGCCCGTTCGCGAGGCGCTGGAATACGTCCGGCAGGCGACGGAGGGGCTGGCTCACGCGCACGACAGCGGCATCATTCACGGCGACCTGAAGCCGTCCAATCTGCTGCTCGAAGGCGGAGGCACGCTAAAAATTCTGGACTTCGGGCAATCGCGGCTGTTTACCGCGCCGGCGGGCGGAGCGGATGAGTCGCGGGAAGTGCCGACGCTGGCCGCGCGGATGTTTCAGTCGCCCGAAGTGCGCGGCACGGCCGATCGCGCACCCGATGCCCGCAGCGACGTCTACTCGCTCGGCAGCGTGCTCTGCTTTCTGCTTTCAGGCAAGCCAGCCCTGGATGCCGGCGAGGCCGCTAAAGAATTACAGGCGGCCGGTGCGCAAGCGGAAGTCGTGGAGTGGTGCCAGCGGCTGATGGCCGAGGATCCGGCGCAGCGGCCCGCGTCGATGGCCGGCTTGCTGAGTGAACTGGGCGGCCTGGCCCGAGCGCTGACTGCCCTGCCGCCTAAGCCGAAGGCGGAGTCCAGGCCCGAGCCCACCGCCGAAAGTCGCCCAGTCGAGAATCGCCCAGTGGAGCGGCCCGCGCCCAAGGTGAAGAAGCCGCCGGTCGCCCGCCCGCTCGAGGAGCCGGCGTTGCCAGTTGCCAAGACCATTGACGAAGCGCCGGCGTCCGGAGATGCCGAGGAGTCCGAACCCCAAGCAGCCGCTCCATTTGCCGGCATTGCTGTTCAGTCTCCAGGTCGCGGCAAGAAACCGCCCGTCAAGGCCGCGCCGCAGGTGGCGGTGGCCATCGCGCCTGCTGCCGAGAAGCCGGCTGCCCTCCGGCCCGCGAAGTCGAGCCAAGCGCCGCAGCTGATCATCGCTGCGGTCTGCGGCGTATTGTTGCTCGGCGGCGGAGGCTTTCTGATTGCGAAGTTTGCCTTGGGCGGCAACGACAAGCCGGTCGCCGCAGCGCCCGCGAAGTCTCCGCCAGTCACGGCTGTCAAGAAATCGGACGACGCGAAGGCGGCCGAAGCGAATCCGGTGGAAACGAATCCTGCGGAATCGAATCCAGCCGAGACGAATCCCGTGGAGGCGAATCCCACGGTCGCCGCTCCCGTCCAGACGCCTCCTTTGCCGGCGGCTACCGCGGCCACCGAAAAAACCAAGAACGAGCCGCCTGCCGCCAAGACGACGGAGCCTACAACTCCCGAGCCGACGCCGGAGCCCAAGCCCGCTCCGCCGACTAAGGCGGCCGCGCCGCCTGCGAAGACTGAGCCGAAGGCGAAGGCGAAGCCGGACGAAGAGCCAAAGCCCAAGCCCGAGGCCAATCCATTCGCGGGATTCGCGAAGTCGATCACCTTGCCGCCGCTCGCAGAAGGGATGACAGGCGAGGCGCTAGCGCCCGCTACGCTTGGGCCGTGCCAGGTCGAGGGGGAAGCGATCGTCCACGCCAGTCTCAAGGGCGGCGAAACGGCGATTCGCGGCAGCAAACTGAAGTTCGACCTGCAGCCCAAAAACGGAACCGCGCCGCGCGACTGGGAATTCCACCTTATCGGCGGCGAGGCACCCACGGTAATTGCCACGCTGGCCGCCAAGGAAGGCAACCTGGTGTTTCAGTGGACGGAAGCCGCCGCGAAGCAGGTGCTGCACACCAAGCAGCTCTGTAATGGCGCGATCGAACTGGCCTGCGGCGCGAATAAGCATCTCGTTGCGCTGCGAGAGCCGGCGATGGGCGCGCCGCTGGCCATCGAATTCGAAAAGCCCCAGTCGGCCAAGTGGACGATCGAGAACCTGCCCGACCCCAAGAGCATCCAGATCGAGATCACCAAGGTGGACGGCTTGCCCAAGCTCAAGCAGGAGCCGATTGGCTCGGCCGCGATCGGCGAGGACCTGCAGATTTGGACTGGACCGGACGCCGATTCGCTGTTCTTGTGCCTGCGAATAGATACCAGCCCGCAGGCCCGCGGCCTGCAAGTCGCCTCCACGCCGCAGCTGCGGCTGCCGGCAATGGCCAAGCCCGCGAAGTACAGCAAGAAGGAAGTGACGGCGGCCCGGCAGACGACGAACGACCAGCTGGCGTCGCTCACCAACCAGCTGACCCTGCTGTCAAAGCAAAAGAAAACCCAGCAAACCGACGCCATGAAGGGCAAGATTCAATCGACGATCGACGAGATGAATAAGGGCGCGGCAGTAATTCAGAAGCTGTTCGATTTTGTCGCTTCGATGCAAGGCATCGGCACGATCCAGTTCCGTGTCTTTCACCAGGCGGATGACGCCCAGATCGACCTGCTGATCACCGGCGGCGACGCGAAGTAGCTTAGCGCGACTTCCACTGGCCCGGCGCGGCGGCCGTTTCGTACGCTGCCTGCGCCACCTCGGCATCTTTCCGGTCGATGCTCGACGATTTCTCGCGCGTCGGCACTGCCGGCGGCGAACTCGACGGAGCGGCAGCTGCGGGTGCAGCCCCCGCGGAGCGCGTGCCGCCGGCGGCGGCCGTGCGAGCCGCGGGCGCGGGATTTTCGACGATCCGGATCGCGTCCTCGCCGCTCGTCTGTGCGCGGCTGGCGATTGGCGATGACGGGGCCGACGATTTGGCCGAGACCGACAAGCGGCCCGTTGTCGCCGCTCCGGCGCTGGCTGGGGCAGCCGCGGGCGCTGCGGTCGCGCCGGCGGGATAATACGGCGCGGGCGATTGCATGCCCGGCGGCGGCACGCGGTTCGGCCCGAACGCGGAATAGGGGTTCTGCGCCTGGCAGCCGGCCAGGGCCGCGGCGATGCCGACCATTCCAAGCACCCGCGACATGAATCGCCCTCGCTGCCAAGACGCGCAAGAAAACGAAAACGCCTCGCGCGGACTGTACCGGCGAGGCGCTAGTGAACCAAGAGCAGACCGGCCGCTAGCGGCTGCTGCTGGCAACGAACGGATTGTCGATCTTTTGCGGCATCGGCTCGCTGGCGTCAGCCCGCGCGGCAGGGGCCGGCATCGGCTTGGCGACGTAGGGGTTCTCAACCATCACCGGCATCGGACCCATCGGCGGCGCGGGGTGCGGCACGAACGTGATCGGCTCCTGGCCGGAGTACCAGGCATAGGGGCTAGCGCCGTAGTGCCGCGCGGTGATCTGATGGCTGTAATACACCGGCGGATAGACGGAGTAATACGGCAGCGGCGCGGCGTAGATCCCGCCGTTAAAATAGCTGGCGTCCCAGGCGCCGTAGCCATATCCGTAGCCGTAACCAGCGAAGTTGCCGCCCCACGGCCAGTACGCACTGGCGGTCTGCGGTGCGGCGAGAAGCAGGGCCGCAACGGCGGCCAGACAAGCGGTGCGAACCATGTGGCAATCTCACAAAGCAAGAGGCGGCGAAAACACACTCCACTTCGCTCCACCGTAATTACGGCCCCGCGCCGTTTCAATGCGCTGCCGCGCGCAATTCAGCGCCGGCCGCCGGATGTCAAGTCCGCCCGAGCGATGTTCAGTTATCTTAGCGCCACGTCCGCTGTCGCCGCCCTCCGGCTGTTGGTAGCGTGAGAAACATGGCCCTGACAATCTCCAGCCTGCTCGCTCCGCAGCCGCGAAATGCGGCCCGGCGGCCGCGTCCGCCGGCCACGGCGGGGCTGTTCGTCGTCGGCACCGACACGGCCGTCGGCAAGACCTACGTTGCGTCCCGAATTGCCGCGGCGCTCGCGCGGTCCGGTCTCAAGGTCGGCGTCTACAAACCGGCGGCCAGCGGCTGCCGCCGCGTCGGCAAGCTGCTCCTTTCAGACGACGCCGTGAACCTGTGGGAGGCCGCTGGACGGCCGGGCGAGCTGAAGCACGTCTGCCCGCAGCGTTTCGCCGCGCCGCTGGCCCCGCACCTGGCCGCCAAGGAGGAACGCAAGGAGATCGACGAGCGGCTGCTGCGGCGGGGGATCGAATACTGGCAGCGGCGGAGCGACGTGGTCGTGGTCGAAGGGGCGGGCGGGCTGATGTCGCCGATCGGCGAGCGCGACTACGTCGCCGACCTGGCCGAGGCGTTCGGCTATCCGCTGATCGTCGTGGCCCCCAACCGCATCGGCGCGATCAACAGCACGCTGCTCACGCTGATGGTTGCGGCTTCCCGCCCGCGGCCGCTGCCGATTGCGGGGATCGTGCTGAACGACGTGTTGCCCCGCGATCGCGGCGATCCGGCGATCCACAGCAACCGCGTGGAGCTGGAGCTCCGCTGCGTGCCGCCCGTGCTGTGCCAGCTCGGTCACGGCGCGGCCGATTTCGACGCGCCGGTCGATTGGCTCGGATTGACGCGCAGCTCGCGCGCCAGCGCGTGAGCGCTGAGGATTCGCTGCTCCAGTTCCGCCAGCAGGTCTTCGTCGCTGAACTCTTCGAGCCGCGCGGGTGGAATCGGCTCGCCGATGACGACCGCGATCCGCCCGGGCCGCGGCAGCCGGCTGGTCCGCGGCCAGGCCTGGTACGCGCCGTCGATGCCGACGGG
>DASRJB010000922.1:0-2633 GCA_035649715.1 Pirellulaceae bacterium | reverse complement strand
CCGCCGCTCCGGCATAGACCACGATTGCCACGCGGTCGTTTTCGCCCAGCTGCCGCACGAGCATGCCGAGGGCCCGCTGCACCAGCGGCAGCCTGTTGGGCTGATTCATCGAGCCGGAGACGTCGATCAAAAACACGAGGTTGCTGAGCGGCCGCTGCTGATCGAGCTTCTTCCCCTGGATGCCAAACCGCACCAGGCGATGTTTCGGCTGCCACGGGCACTCGGCCGACTCGACGTGCACCGCAAAGGGATGCTCGCCGTCCGGGCCGGCGTAGTCGTACTCAAAGTAGTTGACCAGCTCTTCGATGCGGATCGCATCCGGCGGGGGCAGCGTGTGATTCTCCAGCAAGTACTGGCGGGCCTTGGAATAGCTCGCGGTATCGACGTCAATCGAAAACGTCGAAAGCGGCGCTTCCTTTACCGAGAGAAACGGACCTTCTTCGATATAGGCAAACTTGTCGCCGCCTTGCCCGGGTCCTTGGCCGTCACCGGCCGGGGCACTTTCCACAACGGGAGCACTGGCGGCGGGCAGTGCTGCCGGCATGGGTGCAGCATCGGCGGCCGCGCGGGCGTACCGGCTCTCGTCCAGCGGCTGCGCTGCGGCGGTCGCCGCAGCGGGCGCTGCAGCACTCGGTGCAGACGATTCGGCCGAGCAGCCAAACAGACTCAGCCAGAGCAACGATACCAAAACAATATTCCAGGCGCGCACCATGAGCGAAGTCCTCACATCGAAGGCAAAACCGGAGCGCGGCCAGCCGAGCGGCGGCCCAGAGGCTCTCAGGGAAAGACGGAATGGCTCCCGCCTTCGTTTTGATGAGCCCACCGCCGCGGCGAATATTCCCGCGGGACCAACTAAACTGTGAAAATGCCTTCCTTGCCGCGATTCACTGCCCGGCCGCTGCCGGTTCTGCTCGCGGCGGCCGCCGCGCTGGCGGCAATCTGGCTGCTCTCGCCCGACGATACGCGGCGGGCCCTGGCAAATTCCTTGGAGCTAGCAGCCGGGGCCACGCTGATCGCCTTGCCGCTGGGCACGCTGCTGGCGATCTTGATCGCCCGCTTCGATTTGCCCGGACGCGCGGCCGCCGCCGCGGGGCTGGTCGTGCTGCTCTTTCTGCCGCTCTACGTGCACCTCTGCGGGTGGGAGGCAGCCGCAGGACGCATCGGCTGGCTGACGCTGAACTATGGCTCGATGGCCCAGCCGCTGTTGGCCGGGATGCGCGGGGCGATCGTCGTGCACGGCCTGGCGGCGGTTCCGTGGGTGGCGCTGATCGTCGGCCTGGGCCTCTCGCAAATCGACGCGGCACAGGAAGAAGCGGGGCTCCTCGTGCTGCCGCCGGCCGGCGTGCTCGGGCGAATCACGCTGCCGCAGTGCCTGCCGTTCCTCGTGGCGGCGGCCATCTGGACCGTCGTCAGCACGACCAGCGAGATGACGGTGACGAACATCTTCCTGATGAACGCGACGCGGGAAAAGTTCGAGCGGACCTACACGGAGCAGTTCTACAGCAAGTTTTCGCTCACGGCCGACGCAGGGGAAGCAACGCTGGCCGCTATGCCAGGCGTGCTCGGCCTGATCGTCATCCTGCTTTTGGCGCTGTGGATGGTGGCGCAGCTGGGCAGGCGGCGAAACCTGTCGCGGCCGCGCGGCAGCGTGACGTTTTCGGCCGGCGCGTGGCGGCTGCTCGCAGCGGCGGTGCTATGGCTCATCGTCCTCGCGCTCCTGGCCGTGCCAATTGCCGCTTTGGTCAACAAGGCCGGGTTCGTCGTGCTGCACGATGGGGAGCAGCGGATCCGCTCCTGGTCGCTGCTGGCGGCGCTCCGCGAATTGGCCGCGGCGCCGCTGCGATTCGGCGTCGATTTTTCCTGGACGCTGCGCGTGGCCGCGGCTGCGGCAAGCGTCGCCACGCTGCTGGGAGTTGCGCTGGCCTGGCCGGCCCGCCGCGGCGGCCGGCGGAGCTGGCCGGCGATCGCAGCGGTCGTACTCGGGTTGGCGATTCCCGGACCGCTCGTTGGCGTCGCGCTCATCCAGCTCTTTAACCACGATTTGCCGCCGCGCCTGGCTTGGGGGGACGGCTACAAGTCCTGGCTGTTGATTCTGTACGACAACTCGCCGCTGGCGCCGATCCTCGCGCAGGCGATCCGCGCGCTGCCGCTGGCGACGCTGATCGCCTGGCACTCGCTCGCCACGCTGAGCGATGACGTGCTCGGCGCCGCTGCACTCGATGGCCTGTCCCCGTGGCGAGTGTTCTGGAAGATCGCGCTGCGCCAGCGCTGGCGGGCCATCGCCGCGGCGTGGCTGGCTGCGCTGGCGGTGGCGGCGGGCGACCTGGCCTGGGTCCACCTGGTCACGCCGCCGGGGATGGACCTGATCCAGCGCCGCGTCTTTGGCCTGGTGCATTCCGGCGTCGAGGAACAGGTCGCGGCCATTGCCCTCGTTAACATCGCCTTCTATTCATTGCTGGCCGCCGCGATTCTCTGGCTGCTGCGCCCTCGCCGCAGCTTCCGCTAAGCAAAAGGCGCCTCGGACACCCCCCTCTTGCCGGTGACCTGCACTTGGGACATGATCGTGTCACTGCTTGACACAATCATGACACAAGCCAGTGCGAGGAATGCCATGGTTGCCAGGTTATCGCAAC
>DASRJB010000921.1:0-2058 GCA_035649715.1 Pirellulaceae bacterium | reverse complement strand
GCGCGATCGTGGCCATACTTGCGTCAGACACTCCCTGGCCTTGGATCCTCAACCACTTCAGTCGAGGCAATTCGTCGAGCTGGGCTAGGTCGGCATCTGTCGCCGGATTCCGGAAGTCGAAGGTCACCTCACCGACATTGGCCAGCGCGTCTTCTCCTACGACGCGGTGAACGAGCCAGTGACCCGGCGGCGGCTTCGGCTCATAGTGAGTGGCGTTGCGGCCCACGTTCACCCAATTCAATTCGTGCTCGTATCGTACGCGGCCGCCCGCCTCTTTGATCCGGGCCACGATCTGCCGCTGATGACGGACGCGGGCGAGCCAGCTTCCCAGCCACCCCAAACCGATGGACAGCGCCACACAAACCGCCAACAACGTGCGCAGACTGAAGCGCAGCCAGCGGCGCTTGGGAGGAGCAGTCGAATGCGCGGCAGCGTCCACTCGTGGCGCTCCGGGACCAGGTTTGTCCCGGCTAAGGGCAGTTATGGCGAGAAGATCGGCAGGTAGTTGTTTGGCATCTGCAGAATGATGCAGGCCATCGCGGTGCCGAACTCGGGGCAGACTTCGTTGTCGGGCCAGGAGCCGTCGCCGCCTTGGCGGGCCAGCAGCGTGTCGCGGATGGCGGGGTACCACTTCGACCAGTGTTCGCCGCCGGCGTGCCACATCGCCTGCACGGCGTAATAGTGCCCGTAGAAGAAATAGCCCGAGCTGCCGCCGCCCTTGTTGGGCAGGTGGTTCATCAGCCACTTCAGCCCCTTCTCGATCGGCTCGCCGTCGTAGATGCCGGCGCTGTACAGGGCCACGATGCCCGCCCCGGTGAGCGGGAAGCTGCTGCCGCCGCCCGAGACCTGGTAGCGGAAGCCGCCGTCGGCGTTCTGGCTGTTCTTGACGTACTGGATGCACTTGGTGCGGACTTCATCGGGCACGTGAATGCCCGCGTCGCGGGCCGCCCGCAGCCCCATGATCTGGCAGATCGTGATCGACAGGTCGGCGTCGCTCTTCACCGGCTGATACCGCCAGCCGCCGGCGTCGTTCTGGCAGGTGGCCGAGAGCTTGACAGCCCGCCGCAGCTTCTCGCCGACGGTGCTGTCCACTTCGTTGCGGTCCGACATGCCGTAGACCTCGGAGAGGAACAGCATGGCGAAGCCGTGGCCGTACATATTGTCCTGGCCGGAGCCGGGGACGCTGATGAAGCCGCTGTCTTGAACGCAGGAGCTGACGAACTTGACGCAGCGGTCGATGTTCTTTCCCAGCGGCCCCTGCCCGGGCGGATTGCCGCTGCACATGAACGCGAGGCCCGAGAGGCTCGCGACGGCGACGCCGCCGGGATAGCCGCCGTGGCCGAACGAGCCCTCGCCCGACCCCGAGACCATCTGCCGCTTGGCCAGCCACGTCAACCCGCGATCGATCGCCCGCTGCGTCTCGTTCGTGATCAGGTCCGAGCTGCGGGCGGCGTCCGAAGGGGTCTGGCCCGGCAAGGTGCGTGGCGCTAGGGCAGTTCCCGCAAGAGCAGCGGATCCTGCTAGCAGGCAGCGGCGAGAGAGTGGCGACATGGGAAAGCCTCCCGGACCAGTCTACCTTGTTTGAGAAGCGAGGCCAAACTCGGCATGACCCGCATAGTCTTCCACTGCTGTGCGATTGCATCAACAACGGTTCTCAGTACATTGTTAAGAGTTTCCAAATCTTCGGCTACGGATGCTCCTCGCAAAACGGAGTGCGGCGCATGGCGGCGGTCAAGGCGAGCGACAAGCTCACGCTGCGCGATCGGCTGAGCCGGCTGACCTTCGAGCAGGCTTGCAAACTGCTGGGGCCGCAGGGCCGCAAGCTGATCCCGCTCGGGGCGATGTGGGATTATCAGCTGCAGGAGGACGTCTTTCTCGGCGACGACCTGTTCCGGCTGCGGCTGCCGCGACCCGATGGCAGCGAGCCGTTCGCGGTGACGATTACCCTGTCGGCGGAGGCTCGCGATCGGTTGCACTGGCAGTGCGACCATTGCCGCGAGGCGTGCGAGCACGTCGGAGCGGCGTTTTCGCTGATCCTGGAAGAGAAAACCGCGCTGG
>DASRJB010000920.1:0-17289 GCA_035649715.1 Pirellulaceae bacterium | reverse complement strand
CGAGGTCGGTGCCGCCGGCCTCGCCGGCAGCGACGTTGATTCCGTCCAGGCCCAGGTCCGCCGCCGTGGTGCCGTCGCCGACTTCCTGCACGCGCAGGTTGCCCGTGCCGCCCGAGCTGTCGCTCAAGACCAGATGGTCGCCGGCGGCCGTAGCACGGACGGCGATCTCGTCGCTGGCATTGATCGCGGCCAGCACGTCGTCGATGGTTTGCGCATACCGCAGGTCGATGATCGCCCATGCGCCGCTACGGTCGGTGATTTTGATCTTGCCGCGGCTGACGCCCGCGCCGCTATTGAGATCGGCGAGGCTGATTCCGCGATCGACCTGACCGCCGTAGCGGACGGTGAACGTGCCGCCGCCGAGAGCCGCGTCGGGCGCGGCCAGGCCGCTCGACAGCGCGTGATGCGACTGAGCCGGGCGGAGCGGGACGAACTGATACTGCCCGGGAATCGCCTCGGAGCTGGCAGTGGCCGTCAGCAATGCCGGATTGCTGCTGGTCGCGTTGCGGGCCGAGAACAGATCCAGGTTCTTCAGCCGGCGGACGGCGAGCTGCACACCCAGCGTCAGGGCCATCAGGTCACCGATGGCGGCTTGCTCCGCCTGCAGCACCTTTTGGCGAGCCAGCAGGCGGTCTCGCGGCTGGGCCTGCAGAGCGATGAGCTTATCGACCGTATCCTGGATGGGGATGCCGGTGATGATGCCCGTACTGGATTGGATGCCGGCCATTCGCTAGCTAAACAGCGCGCGTTAGAGCTTATCTAGACGGTATCGGCAGACAGAGGGTCAGTCGGTCAGTCGGTGGTCGGTATCGGCAGCGGGGCGAATTGGGCAATCTTTACCGATTCACCGACCGACCGACTGTCCGACCAACCGACTAACCGGAAACGCCGACCGCCGGCCGGGAGCGATTCCGGGCCGGCGGCTGGTGATCCTAAGTCCGGCGTGGCGAGCGTGCTTCACGCCCGGTCCACACCGGAGGCTTGACTGAATTAGCCACGCAGGAGGGCGAGCACGTTCTGCGGGTTCTGGTTGGCGATGGCGAGCACCGAGGTGCCGGACTGCACGAGAATCTGGGCCCGCGTCAGGCGGGCGGTCTCGGCGGCGAAGTCGGCGTCGCGGATCGAGCTTTCGGCCTCGGCCAGGTTCGTGACGGTGTCCTGAAGAGACGCGATGTTGGTCTCCAGGGTCGCACGCTGGAAGGCGCCCAGGCGGCCGCGGAGGCCGGTCACCTTGTTGATCGCCACGTCGACGATCAGCGAAGCCGTGCGGGCATCGGTCGTCAGGTCGGCGTCGTTGCCCGAGCGGAGCTGATACAGGCGGCCCGGGACGCCGCCCAACTCGCCGGTGTTGACGCTGCCGATGCCGATGCGGGCCTGCTGGTTGCTGACGATCTGCGGGCCGAGCTGGAACAGGGCCCCGCCGCCGTCGATCGTGAACTGGACGGCGACCGCACTGCCGTCCGCCACGGTCAACGACAGGTCGAGCGTGGAAGTATTGATGCTCAGCGTGTTGCCCGCGCCGTTGGCAGTGACGCCGTTGACGGTGGCCGCGATGTCGATGCCCACCTCGCGGGTCGCGCTCAGGCCGGCCTCGAACGTGCCCAGGGCGCCTTCCTCCAGGACTTCGACATCGACGAAGGCTGCGCTGCCGTAATCGGTGGACTCCAGCTCGAGCGTGCCGCCGTTGTCCGTGGCCTGCACGCCCGTGGCGTCGCTGACCAGGTTGACGGCGTCCACAATCTGGGTGACCGTCGCACCCAACTCAAACGTGAACACTTCCGAGCCCTTCTGGCCTGCGATCTTGACCACCAGGTCGTCGGTCAGGGGCAGGGCGGCGTTGGTGATCAGGGCCTGCGTGGCCGCGACCGAGATCTGGATGTCCACAGCCACGGAGCCGGCCGTGCCGAGATTGGCCTGGTCGATGTTCAGGTCTTCGACCGTAGCGCCGCCGGCGGTGTAGGTGATCTGGAAGTCGAGGCTGCCGTCGAGCAGCTTGCGGCCCTGGAACGTCGTGACCTGCGAGATCCGGTCGATCGCTTCCAGCGACGAATCGACTTGGAGCTGGTTGGCGGCGAGTTGCTCGTCGCTGAGCACGCCGGTGTTGGCGGCCTCGACGACCAGCCCGCGAATATCAATCAGCAGGCCGCTGATCTGGCCCAGGGCGCTGTCGGCGGTGCCGATGAGCTGGTTGGCCCGCTCGGTGTTGCTGATCGCCTTGTTGGCGCTGGCGATGTCGCGGCGGAGGTTCTCGCTCGCGATCAAGCCCGCCGGGTCGTCCTTGCCGACGTTGATCCGCAAACCGGTCGAGAGCCGGTTCAGCGCTTCCTGCAGCTGGTTGTTCGTGCGGCCCAAGATCTTCTGGGCAATCAGCGAGCTGACGTTCGTGTTAATGCGACTCATTAGGGAACCTTTCGTAAGCTGAAGGGGCGGAAGCTCAGGCCTGCAAGCGGCCGGCTTCACGTGCCGGGTGGAGTTCGCTCAGGTCGCAGCCGCCACAAGGGGTCCGCAGCCCGCTCGCCGATGACTTGTTTTCCGCTCAGCTCGCCCGCATCGGCACGGGCCAGCCAGGGATCATGCGTCATGCCGGACATCCATGACGAGATGCACGACCCTGAATCCCGCAGCCGCCATGCCGCGGTTCCTACTGCACCAACATCGTCGGGTCCGGTTGCGTGCTTTAGGAAACCTGCTGGGTCGAACCTCACCCTCATTTAGGTTGTGGGTGGCGCGCCGGCATGCCTGCTAGGGGCCGCGGCTCTGGTTTTTTCCAACTCGCCGCCAGCGGCCAGCGAAAACGCGGAATTTCGAGCACAAGCGTGCGCGGATCAGGCAAAATTCAAAGATATTTGCGAGGCAATTGCGTCCGGTTTCGCACGCAAGACGGCCTGGCGGAGCAATTTAGCGCGGCGGATTCGGCTTGCCCACGTCGCGGGCGTCTTCCGGCTTCAGCTGCGTGGCCTTGCGATTCTCCCGCTGGATCGCCTCATAGACTTCCTGGCGATGGACGGGAATGGCAGTGGGTGCCTCGATCCCCAGGCGGACCTTGTCGCCGCGGATATCGACGATCGTCACAACGATGTCGTCGCCAATCATGATGCTTTCGTCACGGTGCCTCGACAACACGAGCATCGGGGGCTCCTTCCTCGATCAACGCCGCGCGGCGGCGCAGCTGGTGCAGCAGGGAGGGACCGCGCCGTCGGGTTGGCCGATCGAGCGCGGGAAACAGGATAGCGGGCAGCACAGGGTATTGAGGTACTCGGCAATCGCGACTGAAAGTTAAAGCCGCAATTGCGCGTACCGTTCCGCCCACGGCGACCCACGAGATGTATCGGAAGCACACCTTGCCCAGAATCACCTCGCTACGCAGGCCGCACAGATTTTCACTCGGCACGGACTGTAGCGAAGGGGCAACTCGCTGCTGAAGGCGCTTTAGATCGTTCACGCCGTAAGACTCACCGCCGCGCTACATCCCCACCGGCTTCATCGTGCTGCGGCGAGCGCGGCGCTCGGCCCGCAGACGGGCCCGCCGCCGGATTTCACTGGGCTTTTCGTAATACTCGCGGCGTCGCATTTCCTTCTTAATGCCGCTCCGTTCGACCAGCTTGCGAAAACGGCGAACGGCCTCCTGAATGCTTTCCTTGTCGCGGACAATCAACTTAACCATGGGACCCCCACGACCGAAGAATCTGCGACATGCGTTCTCTCCTTTCTGATTTTGCGCGTAAAGTAGCAGCGGGGCAGGGAAGCTCAACAGTTTACGCGAGTTTTCCCAAACGTGTCCAGGGGCGATTCGCGGCAATTGCGGCGTGGTCCCGCTATTTGACCAGCCGCGCCTCGAGCCAATCGGCCCAATCGCACACGTCACCCCGCTCGGCGAAATCGACCACCAGCGCGATCCGCGAGGCGCCCGCCAGTTCAACCGCGACCTGCCGCGGCAGTTCGCCGCCTCTTACGGGCGGACTCTCGTAGGCGGTGCGCCACTCTCCCGGGGCAGTCTCGAGCAACACCTTGAAGATCGCGCTACCCTCGGTCCCCGCGGCTTCATCGAGAGCAATCTGCGCTTCAAAGCGGCGATAGCCGGCCGCCCTAACGGCAATTCTCGAGGCCGTGGGCATTCCCAGCCCCTTGCGGTGCACCGCGCCGCCCGCCCGCAACCGGCTGCCGAGGACGCATGAGTCCAAGCCCAGCGGCCGCTGCACGCTCAGGAATGGAATATGCCGGTAACCCAGTCCGGGCAGGTCGGACAGCCAGGCCAGCCCGGCGGCAGCCGGCTCCAGACAGGTAATCTCATCCCAGAATTTACGTGAGGCATCTTTGCGGCCGGTCAGCGTCGTGGTCAGTTGTCCGCCCGCGGCGAGGGCCAGGGTCACCACGTCGCCCTGAACGGTGATCTTCCGGACCTTCATGAAGGAGCCATCCGCAAGCCCCAGCCAGGCAGACATTCCGCTGACCGCCGCCGGTTGTACCGGCTGCGCGAGGCGAATCGCCACCACGCGGGCCGAGGGAATTCTCAGCGGTTCAGCCTGGCCAGGGCGAGCGAATTCAAAGAACTCGCTGCCCGGCTTGATCTCCTCCGGGGCAAACCGCCCGGCAGGTGGCGCGGCCGTCAGCAGGCCTGACAACGTTTCGCCGCCCAGCAGCGTCAGTCGATCGCTGTTCCCGTTTTCGCGAACCAGAGTGGCGAGGAGCCTGTCGCGCTCGGCCGCAGCAGCCGGCGGCTGCCAGACGATGGCCCGCAGGGCCGACCTCGGCAGCGTCGATTCATCCCACAGGCCGCGCCCCAAGCCCGTCGCGTCGCCGATCACCAGCTGCTTGTCGTTCAAGAGCAGCAGGTCCGAACGCACCACGCTGCCGTCCGTCAGGATAAGCTGCGGGCCGGCCTCGACGTCGCGGTAAGCGCCCCAGTACGCCAGGTCGTCGGCTCGCAGGACGCGAATCTTGCCGGCCGATTTGAGGCTGATGTTCCACTGGCCGTCGATCCCTGCCACCTGCGCCGGAAAGGGAGCTTCGGCGATCGGAAACGCCAGCGGCTGAGCCAGGCCAGGAACCTGCGCCAGCGCGACGACCGCCAATATGCTGATGATGCCGCGTAGCTTTGCGATCGACTTCATCGCTGGGGACTTGTCCCATTATCAGCCCCCTGGTTGGGTAGAGCTGAATCTGCCCCATTCGGCCACAACTCATGAGGCGCCATTGACTTCGGGCGTTTTTTCGCGACCCCGTTAAGTAGTACTTATTACGGTTAGAGAACTCTTTTTTTCGGGCCGCTAAGTCGGCTCACCGGCGACCGGTTTGCCAAAACGGCGGACCGTTTGCCAAAGAGAACTTTACTGCAAATACAGTACCGATGTTCACAGTTCGCCTGGGCTGCTAAAAACTCGTTGCTGGAGGTTGTTGGTTGGGGAGCTGAATTCGTTCTGGCCCAAGGCGCGATGACCGGGACGGATCGTTGGCGCAGCCCCGGAGGGGCGGTAGGCAATAGCCGTCAGCCCACGGATTGCGTGCTCCAGCGCGATCGTAAGCCCCGGAGGGGCGACACCTCGCGCCCTGGTGTCGCCCCTCCGGGGCTTGGTTTTTTCCAATCGCTCATCGGTCCGTGGGCTAACGCCCACGGCTACTCCCTGTCGCCGCTCCGCGGCTAGTAGGCCACTGGACCCTTTCACGTCGAACCGGAAACCTCGGGAATAAAACCGACATGCTCATTGTGCTTGCTGGCGAACGAGTTTTTAGCAGCCCACGATACGCCTGCGAGCCGACACGATGGGACCGCGACGCCCTCGCCATTAGCGCTGGAAAATGGGGAGGTAGTTGTTCGGCATCTGCAGGATGATCTCGGCCATTGCCGTGCCGTATTCCGGGCAGATGAGGTCCATCCAGGAGCCGTCTTCCTGCTGCGTCTTGAGCAGCACGTCGTGCACGGCGGGGTACCACTTCTGCCAGTGCTCGCCGCCGGCCTGCCACATCGCCTGCACCGCGTAATAGTGGCCGTACATCGCGTGCGTGTCGCGGCTGAAATCCTCGGCCGCCGGCAGATGCTGCTCCAGATATTCCAGGCCCTTGCGAATTTCCTCGCCTTCGTAGATGCCGGCGCTGTACAGCGCGACCACGCCGGCGGCGCTCCGCGGAAAGCGGCTGGGTCCGCCGCTGATCATGTACATGAAGCCGCCGTCGGCGTTCTGGCTGCGCTTGACGTAATCGACGCAGCGGTCGATCGTCTCGTTGGGGACGTAGATGCCGGCGTTGCGGGCCGCGCGGAGGGCCATCACCTGGCAGATCGTCACCGAGATGTCCGCCTCGCTGGCCTTCGGCTGATACCGCCAGCCGCCGTCGGGGTTTTGCGTCGTCACGATCAGCCGCACGGCCTTGGCCAGCTTGTCGCGGATCAGGCTGTCGGGCGACATGCCATAAACTTCGGCCAGAAACAGCGTGCCGAAGCCGTGGTCGTACATCGGGCCGTGGCTGGTGTAGAGCGGCTCGCAGACGAAGCCGCTTTCGTCGGCGGCCTGCAGGATGTAGCTCACGCAGCGGTTGACAACCTGGCCGTATTCGCCGCGGCCCGGCGTGTGCCCGCCGGAGAGAAACGCCATGCCCGCCAGGCTGACGACCGCCACATTGCGGCTGTAGCCGTTGCCGCCAAAGGAGCCGTCGTCGTTCTGCCGCGCCGCGAGCCAAACGAGGCCGCGGTCGATGGCGTCCTGCGTCGAACGCTTGATGAGCAGTCCCGCCGTGCGTTCGGTGTCGGTGGGCGATCGCTGGGCAAAGAGCGCGGTCGGAAATGCCGCTGCGCCAAACGCGGCCGCCGTGCCTGTGAGGAAATCGCGACGTGGCAATCGAAACATGCGTTGCCTTCCTTTCGGCCCGCCCGCTTGTAGCATAAGCGTCCTCACTTGTGCACCGCGACCACTGGTCGCGGCTTTGAGCAAGCGAGGACGCTTACTCTACGACGAGATTATGGCGCACCCGGCCGCTCCTCCGCCAGCCTTTTATAGTATTCCTCGATGAGGCGTTCGTATTTCGGCAGGAACTGCTCGCTCAGCGATGCTTGCATCTCGCCGCGGAGCTTGTCGGGCAGGTGGCCCCAGATGCGGCGGAGCAGGTCTTTCACATCGGCGGTTTCGACGGTTTCTTTGGTGCCCTGCTCGATCCGGTTGGTGCTGTCGCGCGGGGGGGCGGGGACGGGATTGCCGCTGCCGGCGCCGGCTTGATTCGAGCCCTTGCCCGAACCGCCCGGCTTTTTCTGGGCTTGCTGCTGGCGGGCCTGCTCGAGCAACTTTGCGAGCTCCGCCAGAATCTGCTTCTGAGCGTCTTGCGTCTCCTGCGACGTATCTTGCTGCGCCAGTCGCGCTTCCACTTTTCGCATCCGCTCGGCGATCAGGGCGAGAGGATTTTCAGACTGAATAGCGCCCGCCTTATCGAGCGCAGGTTTGTCGGCGGGATTCGCCGGCTTGATGCCTCCGGGCAATCCTTGGAGCAATTCGCGATCGAGCCCGTCCAGCAATTGCTGGTCGAGCGCCGACGGTTTGCTGGGCGGCTTGCTGGGCGGCTTGGGCGGCTCGTCGGCAGCCAGCGCCGGCAGAGCCAGCATCAGCAGTCCCAGCGCGCCGGACGCGGGTGAACGACTCATGGCTGCTCCTCGTCCTTGTCCTTCTGCGGCGGCTTTTTCGGAATCAGATCGGGATTGTCCTCCGGCCGCTCGGCCGAAGCGCGGATCATGTTCAGTACCATATCGGCAAGGCGGCCCTGTTCGCGAGCCAGCGAATCTCGCTCGGCCTGTTCGTCGGCGGTGAGACTGCCGTTCCTGTTCCGCCTGGCTTCGAGCTCCGTGGTGCGGCGGTTGACTTCCTGCTGCAGGAGCTGGAGCAACTTCAGCTCGGCCGACATGCCGGAGGGGTTGCTGTTGGCTTGCTGCCCTGGTTGCTGCTGGCCCGGCGCCTGCTCGCCGGCCGGATTTTCGGGCCGCAGCGCTTCGAGAATCTGGTTCAGCCGCGTGAGCGCCGACTGGGCTGCGTCCTGTGCCGCGGGCCCAGTCTCGCCGCGCTGAACCATGCCGCCGGCCCGCCGCATCTGCTCCGCAGCGCCATCCAGGGCGAATCCAAACGCTTCGGCCGCCTCCAGCTTCGGCCGCAACTGGCCAAGCTCATCGGCCAAGAGCTGTTCTTCGGCCGCCAGATTGCGCAGCTCAGCCGGCGTCGGTTGCCCCGCATTCAGCCTTTGAATCTCGGACACGACGTTCTTTTGCCGCGCGGCGATTCCCGCGACGAGCTGCTCGACGCGGGCGAGCTGCTCTTGCAGCAACTCCTGCTCCGCTTCGGCGATCGCCTGGGCCAGCTCTTGCTGAGCCTCTTCCAGGCGGCGGTGAGCGTCGGCGCCTTGTTGCTGGGCCTGCGGGGCGTCGCCGCCGCCCGCCGCCTGTGCCGCGCCGCCGCTGCTCGCTGCCGCCTGGCTCAGCGCCGCCGCCGGCCGCGGGGCCTGTAATCGTTGAAGTTTGCGACCCAGCTCCTGGCTTTCCTGGGCCAGCTTCTCGAGCTCACGCTGCAGCCGCTGCAATTCGCGGCGGCGCTTCTCATCGGCCGGCAGCGCGGCGGCAGCAGTCAGGTCAGCCTGCACTTGCGCACTCCGCGAGAGCATCCCACCGAGGGCGGCCGAAGCGCTCTTCAGCGAGCCGACCGTGCGAGCCAGCTCGTAATCGCGGCGGAGCGAGAGCGTTTCCAACAATTGCTTGAGACCATCCAGCACCAGCTGTTCGGTCTGCCGCGCCTCGCCCAGCTGCAATTGCCTGAGCCGAGCAGCCGCCTCGCGCATCTGCCCGCCGATTGCCAGGCTGCGGGCCGTGTTCAGCGCGTCGGCCAGCGTCCCAGCGGCCAGCGGATCGGTGGCTTGCAGACGGGTGAGCATTTCCTCCATCCGGGTCTGCACCTTGTCGAGCTGCCGGCCCAGTTCGACCTGCTGCCGCGAGAGATTCCCGGCGGCGGCGGCCGGCGGGGCCGCGGCCGCAGCTTTCACGATCAGCTCGTCGGTATCCCGCGCCAGCCGCTCCTCTTCGCTGCGAATCTGGCCGATCTCCCGCGCCAGCCGGCTGAAGCTGTCCCACTCGGAGAGCGTGCCGACCATCCGCTCCAGGGCTTGCACGACCTCATCCTGTTTTGTCCCGGCCTCGTGCAGAGTGTGGGCGACGCCTTCCGCCGGTCCCTCGCCGCACGGCGCGGCATCGAGCGCCTCCCGGGCCGTCTTGAACGCCTCGCCGAGCTGCTGATCGATCGCCGGCAAAGGCTGCAGGTTGAGCGCGCGGACTTGCGCGAGCAGCTCGTTCAGCCTCTGCCCGCTGGCATGATTTTCGACGCGATTTGCCGCCAGCTCCGCCAGCAGGGCGACGATCTGGCCCTCCACGCCCTCGGGGCCTGCGCCCAGCAGCCGCTGGACCTGCCGCTGGTTGTGCTGGGCGCTCTGCAGGTGGTTGAGGTCGCCCGCGGCGAGTTGCTTGGATTCGAGCAGACGGGCTTCGAGGGCGGCGGTCTGCTCGCGGCATTGGCGGGCCATCCGCAAGGCCTCGGCGAGCTGGCTCAGAATCGCGCCCTGCCGCTGCGTGATCCGGCTGGTCAGTTCTTCGTCGGTGATGATCGTCAGGCGATGGACGATGCTCGTTGCCAGCTGCGGCTTATGATCCTCGGCGGTGATGCGGGCCGCGAGCACGTCTCCCGGCGCGAGGCCGGCCAGCTGGGCGAGATCCCAGGCATAATCGATCGCGCGGCTGTCTCCCTCAAAGCCGCGACCATTGGTCGCGGTCTGGCCGGGCAAGCTGGCAGCTTGCCCTACGTAGAGCGGCAGCACCTGTTCTTCGTCGCTCTGGCCGGGGCGGAGATAGCGGAGCTGAATGCCGCGGATGGCCAGATCGTCTTTCACCAGGCCACGGACCGGCACGATCGCCCGCGGCGTTACGAACGAGTGGTCGGCCGGCGACTCCCAGGCGATCGACGGCGGTGCATCGGCCGCGGCGTGCAGCTCGATGCGCGTGTCGCGGCCAAAGACGACGCCGCTTTCGTCGGTCAGCTCGAACCAGAAAGCGCCCGATCGCTCGACAAGCCACTGCCCCTGGGCCGGCGCTCTGAAGCTGCGGCCATCGGCGCTGACCTGCACCGCGGGCACGTTCAGGCCCGCTGTTTCCACTTTCGCCAGGGCCTCGCGGATCGGCTTGTCGAGCCGACCGCGGACGCGAAGTTTCGAACCGATCAGCGCTTTTGCAATCCGCCCTTCCTGCCGGGCGGGCAGTCCGGCATAGGCGGGCGGCTCAACCTCAACGGACAGCTCAACGATCTTCGGCGGTTCGACGACGGTCAGCTCGGTCCAGGGCATCGTATCGTCGTCGCCGCCGCGGGCCCGGTAGTCGAATCCGCGGGTGACGTTGTCGAGCCGCGCCACCATTCGCTCGCCGAGCAGCTTCATGGGCCGCGACTCGATTCTCCCCTCGTGGCGCAGCAGCAGCTCCACCGACTCCGGCAGCCGCCCGTGACGATCAACCAGCGCCAGTTCCAGGTTGCTGCCGCTGGCCAGTCGCTCCGGCACGGCCACGAACGCCAGCTCGTGTCGCCGCGGCCAAGGCAATTCGCGCCAGGGCTGAGCCAGGCGGGCGAGGGCCAGTCCGGCCGCCGCAGGATTCGCCGCACAGACCAGGCCCGCGACGCCGAGCACGACCGCAGCCACGAGCCCCGCCCGCCGCGGAGCGCGGCGGTCGAGCACCGCGCGGAAATCGAGACCGGCCGCCAAGGCTTCCGCCTCTGCGACCACCGCCCGCCGCAGGCCGGCCGAGCCCGCGGTCGGATCGCCCGCCGATTGCGTCAGGAACGCCATCGCGCTGGAGAGCCGCTCGCCCAGCATCGGAAAGCACAGCTCGATCCGCCGCGCCGCGGACACCAGGTTGGACCGAAACGCAATCGCCGGCCAGGCCAGCCGCAGGAAGAACCAGGCGGCCCCCGCGAGAGCCACTGCCGAGAACAGCCACCGCAGGGCCGGATCGTGCAGGCGGATGAGATAGTCGATAAGCCCCACGCCGAGAACCAGGGCGATGACGGCAGCCGCAAACCGGGCCAGGCCGTACTGCCAGACGAGCCGCCGAGCCCCGCGCTGGACGGATTCGACGCGTTGGCGGAGGGATGCGGACATGCAGTAATTGTCGCACGACAACGGCTTCTATGACTAGACGAAGCGCCGTCCCCTACGGTTTCTGCCTACCACTCACCACCTACCGCTTACCTACAGCATTCCCACCCGCTTCCGCAGCAGCCATTCGGCCGCGATGAGCGCCACGAACAGGGCCGCCAGTAGTGGTGCGTTCCAGATCGGCTTGGGCGGCAGCGATTCGATCCGCACTTGCCGGCCGCGGGGCAAATCGGCAAGCAAGCCGCCCGCCGTGCTGAAGGTGTAGTACTTGCCGACCGAGATTTTCGCCGCTTCGCGCATTTCGGCGGCGTCCATCTGGGTGCGGGCCAATTCGCCCGGCGGGGCGACGACGGTGAAGGCCCTCGCCGGCGGCTGACCCTCGAGCGTCGGCGCGGCCAGCCAAGCGCGGTATTGCCCGTCGGGGAGCGGGCCGGCCGTCCCCTCGAAGATCCCGCGGTCCGATGCCAGGCGGCGCAGCGTGATGTTGCGGCGCTCGCCGCCGGAGCGGGCCACGACGACCATCACGCCGTCGTCCTGTGCCGGAGCGAGACGGTCGTCGAGGAACCGTACCCGCAGGCCCACGGCATCGCCTCGGCGGTATTCCTCACGGTCGGTGGTCAGCTCCGCCGAGCGGTTGCCGGCCAGAAGCTTGGAGCGGCAGAGATAGCGGATCGTCTGCACCCAATAGCGGGCGAAATACTGGTCGCCCACCCGGAACCGCCAGCGGTGCGTTTCGTCCGTCGCATGAAACACGACCTTGCCCGCGCCGACGAACTGCAGCGTGATGATCGGCAGCGGCTGCCCGCTGTCGGAGCGTTTGGTCGGATGCTCGGCCAGCACGCGGACACCCGGCCGCAGGTCCTGGATGGACGCAAACCACCGCAGCGGCGCGAGCTCGCCCTGCCATAATCGCTCGTTAGCCGCGGGCGAGTCGGCGAGCTGCGTGATCGGACTGGCCAGACCCAGCGCCGTCAGCTTGGGACGAAACGACTCGGCGATCGTTGCATCGGGATCGGGCAGCCGCACGGTGTCCAAGTTCATCGGCAAGAGCGGCGCCAGCGGCGTGTCGCGGAAGGCCAGCGGCGTGTACCGCGGGCCCGCCATGAAAATGACGCCGCCGCCGCGGACGGTCGCGAACTCGTAAATGTTGTTCATGATCGACGGGCTGAGCAGCGACGGATTCACGTCGCCGAAAATCAGCACGTCGTATTGGAACAATTCCTCGCGGCTGACCGGGAAGACGCGCTCGGCGGTCTTGTCGGTCTCGACATATTCCAGGTCGGCTTCCTGGAGCACCGTCCGCACGCCCTGAGCCTTGCCTTCCGCCGGCTGATTGGCGTTCAGTTCGCGGACCAGCATCTGCTTCAGAAAGCGGAACTCGTAGTTCGGATAGGCCTGCACCAGGAGCACGCGGATCGTCTCTTCCCGGACCGTCACTTTTCGCGTGAGGCGGTTGTTGTCGGTGTTGGCCTCGCCCGCGTGCGGCACGACTTCGACGACGTACTCGAATTCGCCCGGCTTTTCCGCGCGGTGGGCGAGGCGGATCGATTGCGCCGCGCCGGCCTTGTCGAGCGTCACCTTTTCTTCCGCGAGCACTTCGCTCTCGCCGCTGCGTTTGAGCTGCACGGCCGCCTGGCCGCTGAGGCCCTCGCCGAACAGCTTGACGTCGAAGTGCAGCAGGTCGCCGACGAATGCGGCTTCGTCGGCCAGCAGATCAGCCAGCCGCAGGTCGCGAGCCGGGCGGTCGCTGCCCAGGCCGACGAAGAACAGCGGGACGGTCTTGCGGCGGGCATATTGGGCGGCTTCCAGCAGCGATTTGCCATCGGTCGTCACGCCGTCGGTCAGGAAAATGACCGCCGCCGTCGGCCGGCCGCGCTGCGCTTCGAGCACGTCGCGGAGACAGTTGCCCAGCCGGCTCGCCGGTTGATCGGCGGCTGCCTGGAGCAGCGCCGAGCGAACCTGCTCCGGCTCGCCCCCGATCGCGCGGGCCGATCCGCCCGCCAGATAGAACCGCAGGTTGGCCCGCCTGCCAAGTTCCGCGAGCAGATTCGCCTCGTTTTCCAGCAGCAGCGTTTTGGCCAGATTCAGCCGCGTCTGCTCGGGCAGCTTCGCGGCGGCCAGGCGGCGCTTGATTTCTGTGAGCAGCGAGGCGTCGTCGTAGGTGTCGGCCAGCGACATGCTGGCCGAGTCGTCGAGGACGATCACCACGTCGGGCAAGTCGGTGCGATGCCGCTGGACCGTCCAGCCGAAGAGCATCAGCAGGATCAGCCCGACGAGCAGCGTCCGCAGGCCGGCCAGCAAGACCTTCCAGCCGCGGTCCGCGGTGGCGCTTTCGTTCCAATAGACCAGCAGCATCATGGCCGCGGTCGCCAGCAGCACCAGCGCGACGAGGCCCGGCGCGAGCGTCCAGGTCGGCTGGATCGACGTCTCCAAGCCGCCCGGATCGGCCGAGAGATTCTCGCCGACGAGCCAGCGCTCGACTTGCCGCCAGGCGTCGTTCATCCGCGGCCCCTCCCAAAACGCCAGGCGAGGACCGGCTCGAGGAAGAGCAGCGCCAGCACGCCCCCCAGCAGCCAGCGGAAATAGGAAGCGGCATCGTTCGACGCCAGCGCCGGCGACACATCTTCGCCCTGCGGGATCGGCTCGCGGCTGAGCTGGCTGGGCAGCAATTCAGGATCGAAGCGGGCCAAATCGCTCTCGCGCGGATTAACGTTCACGGCGAACCGCTGCACCGCCTGACCTAGCCGGGCCGAATACTCGCCGCTGGCCCCCGTACCCGAGAAGCTCCACCGCCCCTCGCCGCCCTCCACGGCCACAGGCAGCCGCTCCTGAAGATCATGCGGCCCCGCAAGCAGCACTGCTTCGCTGAGTGCAGTTTGCGGCACGAGACCGGTCAGTTCGTCGCCGACGAGCAGATTGCGGCTCTCGCCGCGGCCCGACAAAGCCAGCTTCAGCATCTCGTGCACCAGCGGCGGAAAGCTGGGCCACTCGGCGAGGGCCGACCAGGGCGACGGCGGATCGCTCGCCCGATCGACCGACAGCGGCGATGCGGCGGTGGCCACGAGGATGGTCCGACCGCGGCCGACGCGGGCTTCGACGATTGCCGGGTCACCGTTGTCGAAGGCGGCGGCCGTCTTCGACCCCTCGAGCGGCGCGAGCTTGACGTACTTCCAGATCGGCGTGGTCAGCAGCCCGGCTTGGGTGAACCCGCTGAACGGCCCGACGATTGGGTGGCGATACTCCAGCGGGTTCAGGCGATACGCGCTCGCGGCCGTCGGCGCGGGCTCCAGCAGTCGGGCGGGCAGCACGCGCTGCGCCGCGTCATCGACCAGCAATTGGTTGTAGTTCTCGGCCTGCGTCTGATCACCGAGGAACACAATCAGGCCACCGCCGCGACTGACGAAGCGGTGCAAGACGCCTGCCTCGTCGCGGCTGAAGCGGCCAATGTCAGCCAGAAAGACGCAGTCGAACTGGGCCAGGTCGCCTTCGAGCAGCCGGCTTTCGGGGGCCTCGACGATTTCCAGCGGCCCGGCGGTCTGCTTCCGCGGTGCGAGGGCCAGCGCGATGTGGCGCGTTTCGCCGGGCCGGCCGCCGACGCAGAGGACGCGAATCGTCTCGCGCACCGGCACGCTGAGCCAACGGCGGTTGTCGAGCGGCAGGGCGTCGTCGGCCAGACGCATTTCGACAACATGCTCTCCCGGAACGTCAAACTTGTGCGTCACCGCGACCGTCGTGCGGCCCCCGGCGGGCACATCGACGCGTTCGTCCGCGATCCGCTGGCCATCGACGAGCACCTCCACGGCCTGACGCGGGCGGTCCTCACGGCTGTAGCTTTGAATGTCGGCCTGGATCTGCACTTCGCTGCGAGCGGCGACCAACGGCTGATCGATCTCGAGCCTCGCGACGGCGAGGTTCGATTCGCCGGCCTGGCCCAGGTCGATCAGCTCCAGCGAGGCCAGCGACTGAATCTGGCCTAGCCGCGCCCGGCAATCAGGCGAGTTGACTTCGCCCCAGGTCGTCTGCTGCAGGTCCGTAAAGAAGCAGACTCGCCGCCGCGTCAGGCGCTGCTGCCGCTCGGCGGCCTGCCGGAGGATCGTTTCGACCTCCGCCAGCGCGGCGGGCAACCCAGCGCCGGCGTGCGGCATTTCGAGGTTGTTCAGCTCTTCCAGCACGTCCTCCGCGTCGAACGCCGGCTGGGCGATCACAGCCCGCGGCGGCTCGCCCATAAGCACGAGCGTATAGCCGTCGCCCTGCTGGCCGCTTTGGACAAGTTGTTTGGCGAGCTCCTTGGCTGCGGCGAACCGCGGCTTGTCCTCGCGGCGGTAGTCCATCGAGTAGGAGCCGTCGATGACGAGCACCACGTGCGTCTGGCCGCCTCCCGCGCCGCCGATCCAGGAACCGAGCGTGGAGAGCTGCGGATCGGCCAAGGCCAGCGCGAACAGCGCGAGAATCCCCGTGCGCACTGCGAGCAGGATCCACTGCTCCAGTTGAATCCGCCGTGAGTTCTTGCGCAAGGCCGCCAGCAGAAACGTCATCGCCGCCCACGTTTCCTGCCGATAACGGCGGCGGCTCCACAGGTGAATCAGAATCGGCAGCGCAGCCGCCAGCCCCCACGCCAACATGCCGGCGCTGCCGAGCTGCCAGAAAGCGAAAATGACTGCCAAGGACATGCCAATCTGGTATCAAATTGCAAGAAGCGAAGAACCAAAGAACCAAAGGTGGCGGAGTGACTTCCCTTCGTTTGGTTTGGTTCTTCGGTTCTTTGGTTCTTTGATTTTTGCTTTCACTGCACGCTCCTCTGCCGGCTCGCCAGCACGTTCATCAGCGTCACGTCCAGCGGCTGATCGGTCCGCACGAGAAAATAGTCGATCCGCTCGCTGCGGCAGGCTTGCTGGAGCGATTGGCGGAAGGATTCCAGCTCGCGCTGGTAGGCGCGGCGGATGACGAGCGGGTCGGCCTGGACTTCGGGAAAGTCTTCTAGGCCTTTGAATTCGGTCGGACCTTGAAAGGGGAAGTCCATTTCGGCCGGGTCGAGCACTTGCAGCAGGACGACGTCGTGACGGCGGTGGCGGAAATGCTTGAGGCCCGCCGCGAGTGCGGATGCGTCGTCGAAGAAGTCGCTGAGAATCACCACGATGCCCCGCTTGGTCAGTCGCGTCGCCAGCTCGTGGAAGATTGGGCCGGCGGCGGTCTTCTTGCCGGGCGTAGCCGCCTCCATCGCTTGCAGGAGCTGCTCCAGATGCGATGGGTTGCCGGCGGGGCGGATCATCGCCCGCAGCTGGCTGTCGAAGGTCGCCAGGCCGACGGCGTCTTGCTGCTGCAAAACGAGCCAGCCGAGTGCCGCCGCCAGCGACTGGGCATATTCGAGCTTCGAAAGCGCCGCGCCGCTGCTCTTGTACGTCATGCTCTCGCTCACGTCCAGGACGAGGTAGCAGAGCAGGTTCGTCTCGTCTTCGTACTGCTTCAGGTAAACCTTGTCGGTGCGGCCAAAGACCTTCCAATCGACGTACCGCAGGTCGTCGCCCGGCGCGTACTCGCGGTGCTCGGCGAACTCGATCGAGAAGCCGTGATACGGGCTCTTGTGCAGCCCCGCGACGTAGCCCTCCACGATGTGGCGAGCCCGCAGGCGGAGGCCCTTGAGCTTAGCCAGCGTTTGCGGCTCGATAGACGTCGGGGATGCCACGTGCGGGAGCCTCGTCGGCGGCGAAAGGAACGTGAGCCAGCAGGCGGCGGATCACCTCGTCGGCCGAAACTCCCGCCGCATCGGCGTTGAAATTCATCTTCAGCCGGTGCCGCAGCACCGGTGGGGCGATCGCCCGGATGTCGTCGTGCGTGACAAAGAACCGGCCCAGCAACACCGCCCGAGCCTTCGCTCCGAGCACCAGGTATTGGCTGGCACGCGGGCCTGCGCCCCACTGCACGTATTCGCGGACGAACTCCGGCGCGTCCGGCTCTTGCCGCCGTGTCAGGCGGGCGAGCTGCATCGCGTAGCGGGCGACGTGATCGGCCACCGGCACCTTGCGGACAATTTTGGTCAGTGCGGCGATGTCTTCAGCACGCAGCGTCGGCGTGATCTTGACCTCGATGTCGGCCGTCGTCCGCTTGATGATCTCCAGTTCTTCCTCGGCCGACGGG
>DASRJB010000919.1:0-11298 GCA_035649715.1 Pirellulaceae bacterium | reverse complement strand
AGGCAATCGACCGCGGAATGTCCATCGAGCGGGTGCAGCTTGACGAAAAAGCTGGCGGCAAGAGCGGGCACTTCGTCCGTGAAGAGCGGCCGCTGAATGCGGGTAGGTGAAAGTGGGGCAGACATTCCTGTCTGCCATGCTCCTAATATGGCAGGCTGGAAAGCCTGCCCCACTCGGATGCCTACCGCGACGAAACCGCCCGAATTGCTTCGCAGCCTTTATACTCCGATTGCCGCCGAGCTGGCGGAGGTCGAGGCCCTGCTCCGCTCGGAGCTGCGCAGCGATTATCCGTTCGTCGATGAGCTGGTCCGCTACGGCTGCCTCTTGGGCGGCAAGCGGCTGCGGCCGGCGCTGCTGCTCCTGACGGCGAAGGCGGCCGGCGAGCGGGTGACGCGGGACCAGATCACGCTGGCGGCGGTCGTGGAGATGATCCACACGGCGACGCTGGTGCACGACGACGTGCTCGACGAGGCCCAGATCCGCCGGCACCTGGCGACGGTCAATGCCCGCTGGGACAACGAAGCCAGCGTGCTGCTGGGCGACTTCCTCTTCACGCACGCGTTCTACCTGGCCAGCACGCTCGACAGCGTGCAGGGCTGCCGGCTGATCGGCCGGGCGACGAACATCGTCTGCGAAGGCGAGCTGCGCCAGAAAGGCAGCCGCGGCAACTTCCTGCTGGGCGAAGCGGAATACCTGGAGATCATTGAGGCCAAGACGGCGGAGCTGACCGCGGTGAGCTGCCGGCTGGGGGCGCTGTTCGCCGGCGCGGCCGAGAAGGTCGCCATAGAGCTGGACGGTTTTGGCCGCGACCTGGGCATCGCCTTTCAGATCGCCGACGACCTGCTCGACGTGCTCGGCGAGGAGCAAACCACCGGCAAATCGCTGGGCACCGATTTGGAGAAGCAAAAGCCCACGCTGCCGATCATCCGGGCGCTGGAGTTGGCGACGACCGCCGATCGGCGGGCGATTCTCGACCTGGTCGGCGGCGGCGATTGCCGGGCCGACTCGCTCGCGCCCTACCTGGAGCGGTACGATGCCGTCGAATACGCCCGCCAGCAGGCCCAGAGCTTCGCCGACCGCGCCCGCCGCCGGCTGGATGTGCTTCGTCCCAGCCCGGCCCGCCAGGTCCTCTCGGCGATGGCCGAATTCGTCGTCAGCCGGTCGATGTGAGCGGCGTTCAGGAATCTTGCAGCTCCTCCGCGATTCGCAGCAGCCGGTTGTATTTGGCCAGCCGTTCGCTGCGGGCGACGCTGCCGACTTTGATGTAGTCGGCGGCCGTGCCCACGGCGAGATCGGCCAGGAAATCGTCCTCGGTCTCGCCGCTGCGGGCGCTGACGATGCAGGCATAGCCGTGCTGCCGCGCTCGCCGCAGCGTCGCAAACGTCTCGCTCAGCGTGCCGATCTGGTTGACCTTGATCAGGATCGCGTTGGCAACCCGCTCGTCGATGCCGCGCTTGAGCAGCCGCTCGTTGGTTGCAAACAGGTCGTCGCCGACGAGTTTGACGCGGCTGCCCAGCCGCGCCGTCAGCTCCTGCCAGCCGGGCCAATCGTTCTCGGCCAGGCCGTCCTCGATGCTGGCAATGGGAAATTCCGCGGCCCACTGCTCCAGACGGTCGATCAGCTGGCCGCTGGTCAGGCGCTGGCCCTGCTCGGCCGCCAGGCAGTAGCCGCCGCTTTGATAAAAGTGCGATGCCGCCACGTCGAGCGCGAGGGTCACGTCCGCCCGCGGCCGTAGCCCCGCAGCCTCGATGGCGCGGATCACGAACTCGACGGCCTCGCGGTTCGACTTTAGCCGCGGCCCGTAACCGCCTTCATCGCCGACGAGGTGGCCTTCGTAGCCGGCCTCGTTCAGCAGCCGGCCGAGCCGGCGATAGATGCGGACGATCCACTCCAGCTGCGTGGGAAAGTCGGACGCGCCCGCCGGGATGATCAGCACGTCCTGAAAGTCGAGATTGCCGCCGGCGTGCTTGCCGCCGGAGATCATGTTGACCATCGGCAGCGGCATCCGCGGGGAGCACTTTGCCAAATCGGCCAGATGCCGATAGAGCGGCAGGCCCTTCGCGAGCGCCGCCGCCCGCGCTGCCGCCAGCGACACGGCGAGGATGGCGTTAGCGCCCAGGTTTGCCTTGTTCGGCGAACCATCGAGGCCGAGCATCCGGCGATCGATCTCGGCCTGGTCGCCGGCATCCGCCCCGATGAGTGCCGGCGCAATCCGCTGCCGCACGTGATCGACCGCGCGGCGCACGCCCAGGCCGTCGTACCGCGCCGCATCGGCGTCGCGGAGCTCGCGCGCCTCGGCGGCCCCCGTGCTCGCCCCGCTGGGAACGCTCGCCCGCCCGATGACGCCGCTCTCCAGGTGCACCTCGGCCTCCACCGTCGGCTTCCCGCGGCTGTCGAGAATCTCGCGGGCGTGAATTCTGGTGATCTTGGCCATTCGCTGACTCATTCTAAGCACTCAACGTTTGGACTGCCCTGCCCGCAGGGCGCGCTGGAGTTTGCGGCGCTGCTGGCGGGTGAGCGGGCGGCTGGAGACGCCGGGTTGGTCGGGAGTGACTTGCAGTTGGATGCCACCGTTGGAGGAGGCCAGAGCAGCGTCGTAGTCGTGCTGAACAGGGGCCAATAGTGCGCGGCGGGCCAGGCGTGCCGCGGGCCCAGCTCGGCGGAAGTCTGTTCGCTGCCGGCCTTTGTGATGGCGACGAACTTGCGGCTGCCGCCGAGCGGGCGGGATTTTGAGGTGTTTGAGCGGTCATTCTGGGAGGGAAAACGACGCGTGAAGCGGCGCAGACTCTCCGGCTGGCGCAGACGCGGATCTGTCAGATCGTTGAGCGAATGCGGCAATGGCACGCGGAAGTGCTGCCGGCCCAGAGCGGGCATTCTCCCGAGCGGTTGCAGCAGCTGGCCAAGAGCGTCGCCGCGGGCCGACTCGACTAACTCTACTGCAAAACGATGGAGGGCTGGCGGCGGTCGCAAGGAGAAGTAAAGAAATCCCGTTCGAGCCGGTTCGGCGACGACGTGACCACGACGTTCTTCTCGCCCAGCGGTCCCAAGTTATTTGTTGCCGCGATGCGCTTGGCGACGGCCCAGGCGGAGTTAGGCGCCTATGGCGGATTGCTCTGCCCGCCGGAGGAAGAGCACGTAGGGTGGGCTGTGCCCACCAGCGAACAAGAAGCCTGCGTTTTTTTCGCAGGCGGTCGGCGCGGAGGCGGGCACAGCCCACCCTACAAGCCACCCGGTTAGGGACTGTTCAGAGAATCGAGTATCGCAGACCGAGGCGGCGGCGAATGCGAGCGACGAGTCGCCCGCAACTGCCGCCGAAGACAGGACTTGCGATGGCCTTGAACCGAGTCAGCAAATCGCCCGCCGGCGGTTTTTCGGACCTGTTCAAGCCGCGCCGGCACTGGCAAAGAACGGAACAATTGCCACGCAAATTCAGATCACGCCGGAGCAACTGGGCTTGAGAGTTGACGAGATCCTCAGCCGGCAAGAGCGCCGCCGATTGAAGCGAGCCCGGCGGCGGTGATCGACGCTTGGTTCGCGCGGCGTGCTACAATTTGTCCGTCATCCTTTCCCTAGGGAGCACTTTCCATGCGCCTTGCATTCACCTCGCTGGTCATGTTGATGTTTGCCCGCTCGCTGCTGGCCGCCGATGCCGCGCCGAATACGCTGACGGACGAAGAGAAGGCCGCCGGCTGGAAGCTGCTATTTGATGGGAAGACGACGAGCGGCTGGCGGAACTACAACAAGACGACGATCGCGCCGGGGTGGAAGGTCGAGAATGGGGCGCTGGTCCGCGGCAGCGAGGCGGGAGGCGACATCGTGACGGAGGGCAAGTACGGGGCGTTCGAGCTGTCGCTGGAATACAACATCTCCAAAGGCGGCAACAGCGGCCTGATGTTCCACGTCGAAGAGACGAGCAATCCGCCCTGGCACACCGGCCCCGAAATCCAGATTCAAGACGTCGGCGGCCGCGATCCGCAGAAGCCCGGCTGGCTGTATCAGATCTACCAGGCCGAGGTCGATGCCGCCAAGCCGGCAGGCGAGTGGAATCAGCTCAAGATCCTGATCACGCCCGAGAAGTGCGCGACCTGGATGAACGGCAAGCTGTACTACGAATACGTGAAGGGCTCGAAGGACTGGGACGAGCGGGTCGCCAAGAGCAAGTTCGCCAAGATGCCGAAATTCGGCAAGCCCACCAGCGGCGTGATCTGCCTGCAGGACCACGGGAATCCGGTGAGCTTCCGCAATATCAAGATTCGTGAGGTCGGAAAGTAGGTTCCTCACGCCGTGAGGAACGGGAGCGGCAATTGGTCTTCCCGATGGGACGAATTCCCCGAGATTTACGACCCGTTCGCTCGGCTGCTCCCTGACGGCGTCAGGGAGCTACAGGTGCGCCATCACGAGCGCGATGTCGGCCGGCGTGATGCCGCTGATGCGGCTGGCCTGGGCGAGCGAGAGCGGGCGGATGCGGGCCAGCTTCTCGCGGGCCTCAGTCCGTAGGTGGCGGATCGACTGGTAGTTGAAGCTCTCGGGAATCCGCTTGTCGGCCAGGCGCCGCTGGCGGGCGACCTGCTGCTCCTGCCGGCTGACGTAGCCGGCGTATTTGAGGTCGTAGGTCACTTGCAGGGCGGCCTCCCGCGAGATCGCCGCCAGCCGCGGCTCGTGCTGCATCACTTCGGCCCACTCGACTTCGGGCCGGCGGAGCAGCTGCTCGAGCGTCACGCCCTGCAAACGCGTCTCAGCCAGCAGCACCAGGGCGGCCGCGATTTCGGCCTCTTTGGCTTGCAGCCGCTGCCAGCGGATGTCGTCCACCAGGCCCGCCGAGCGGCCCAGCGAGGTCAGTCGCCGGTCGGCGTTGTCGTGCCGCAGGAGGAGCCGGAATTCCGCCCGGCTGGTGAACATGCGATAGGGCTCATCCACGCCGCAGGTGACGAGGTCATCGATCAACACGCCGATGTACGCGTCTTCGCGGCCGATGGCCAGCGGCTCCTGTCCACGCTGCGCCAACGCCGCGTTCGCGCCGGCGACCAGCCCCTGCGCCGCGGCCTCCTCGTAGCCCGTCGTGCCGTTGATCTGGCCGGCGAAATAGAGGCCGCTGACGAGCTTCGTTTCCAGCGACGGCCAGAGCTGATCGGGCGGGCAATAGTCGTACTCGACGGCGTAGCCGTAGCGCATGATCTGGGCGTTTTGCAGGCCCGGAATCAGCCGCAGCATCGCGTCCTGCACGTCCCGCGGCAGGCTGGTGGAGATGCCGTTGACATAGACCTCGTGGGTCTGGCGGCCCTCGGGCTCCAGAAAGAGCTGATGGCTCTCCTTGTCGGCGAACCGCACCACCTTGTCTTCGATCGACGGGCAATACCGCGGCCCGCGCGACTGGATCTGCCCGCTGTACATCGGGGCGCGGTGCAGGTTGGCCCGGATCAGCTCGTGGACGGCGTGATTAGTATGCGTGATCCAGCAGGGAATCTGGTTCTCGGCGATTCGCTGGCGGCCGTCCTCGCCCGTGAGAAACGAGAACGGCTCCGGGTCGTCGTCGCCCGGCTGCAGCTCGCACTGCGAATAGTCGATCGAGCGTCCGTTGAGCCGGCAGGGTGTGCCAGTCTTGAACCGCAGGGCGCGAAGGCCCAGCCGATGCAGCGCGCCGCTGATGCCCGTCGTGGTTCCTTCCCCCGCCCGCCCGCCGGGAGTCTTCACCTCGCCCGTGTGCATGATCGCCGACAAGAATGTCCCCGTCGTCAGCACGACCGCTGCCGCCCGATATTCGACGCCGCCGCGGACTCTCACCCCCAGAACCCTGAACCCCGAATCCTGAACTCTTTCCTCAAACAGCAAATCTTCCACCACCTCCTGCCGCAGCACGAGTCCCGGCTGCTCCTCGACCAGCCGCTTGACCTCGAACTGATAGCCCTTTTTGTCGGCCTGGGCCCGCGGACTGTGCATGGCGGGGCCTTTGCGGCGGTTGAGCAGGCGGAACTGGATACCCGTGGCGTCGATCGCCCGACCCATGACGCCGCCCAAGGCGTCGATTTCGCGAACGATCTGCCCCTTGGCCACGCCGCCGATCGCCGGGTTGCAGCTCATCTGCGCGACGGTGTCGCAATTCGTCGTCAGCAGGCCGACCCGCGCCCCGATCCGCGCCGCGGCCATGGCCGCCTCCGCGCCGGCATGGCCCGCGCCGATCACGAGCACATCGTAGTCATAAGGCGACTTGGTCATGACTTAATAGGCTGCCCGCAACGAGTCCTCATACTCTTTGTATTTGTCGTGGTTGCGGAATGTCTTGACTTCCGGTTCCACGACGTTGCCATCCAAATCCAGGAGCACCTGACTCGAAGCGCCTTTGTTCGTCGTGAATTCGACGGTCACATAGTAATACGCCGCTATATCCTTTCCGACAAACGTGCGGGCCACTCGGATGGAAGTCACCACCGGCGGCTGCTTCGCCCCGCGCGTGGCCGCAGCTTGCGCCGAGCTGATGATCGCTTCCATGTCGAAGGCGAACTTCGAAGTTCCATCCCAGCCATCGCGCCGATGCTGCGGCGTCAAGAAGTAGGCGCTGGTCGTAACGGTGCCCGAAGCACTATGGCTGGCGGACATTATCAGCAGGCGTCGGCCTTCGCGGTGTTGCTTTTCACGGTGGGTTGATTTTCTGGTCGCGGGAGCTCGCTCGATGACCTCGGTCTTCTGCCTTTCGCTCGTTGCAGGCTCGAAGCGGCAGTCCTTCGTCTTGGGGAGGAGAACTCCCGAACTGCAGAACCAGTCCATGGCTGCCAGGAAATCGGTGCCGACTTCGAAGGCTTCTTCCAAGTGCCTCGGCAATACATATTGGCGGCCGGTTGCGGGATTATAAATCAGCTCATCGCCTTCCATCGTGTCGGCCAAGACAACCGACTTCAGCGCCGCATCCTGTTGTAGAATGGCCTGCGTCTGATTCCAAAACCAATGCTGCTTGATGCGCCGCCGCCAGGGTTTGAGCTCGCTAGCGACGCGATCGGGCAAATACACTCGCACATAACCGCAAAGCAGGCCGTCTCCCAGCGTCGTAACGTAGTCGGCATAGCCGTGGGGAAGCTTGATGCCCAGTTGCCTTTCCAAGCTCGTGACGCTGGCCGGCGTGGCGGGCATCGGCCGGCCTTCTATTTCGATTCGTTCCAGGTCGAGTCTGCGCATGGTTGCCTCTCCACACGGTGCCATTCAACACAGCCACGACTTATCGTAGGTGTCGCACCGCTCGCCGCAAAGGCGGATCACGATGTTACCGAAAAACAGCACCTTCATTGTCTCCGGTGGCGCCTCGGGGCTCGGCGCGGGGAGCGTACGGCGGCTGGTCGGCGCTGAGGCGAACGTCGTCATCGCCGACGTCAACGCGGCAGCCGGTGAGGCCTTGGCGCGGGAACTGGCGCCGCGGGCCGCATTTGCGAGCACGGACGTGACCTCCGCCGACTCGGCGCAGGCTGCCGTGGACCTGGCCGGCGGGCGATTCGGCGCATTGCATGGCCTGGTGAACTGCGCGGGCATTCTTGGCGCGGCGCGAATCGTCGGCCGCGACGGGCCGCACGACTTGGGGCTGTTTCAGAAGGTGATCTACGTAAACCTCATCGGCACGTTCAACATGCTGCGGCTGGCAGCGGCGGCAATGGCCCGGAATGATCCCAATGCCGAGGGGGAACGCGGCGTCATCATTAACACCGCGTCGGTGGCGGCGTTCGAGGGGCAGATTGGCCAGGCGGCGTATGCGGCGTCGAAGGGCGGCGTCGCCTCGCTGACGCTGCCGGCCGCCCGCGAGCTGTCGCGGTTCGGTATTCGCGTCGTCGCGATCGCGCCGGGCATCTTCGACACGGCGATGATGGCCGCCGCGCCAGATGCGGTTCGCACCTCGCTCGCCGAGCAGGCTGCATTCCCGCCGCGCTTCGGCCGCCCCGATGAGTTTGCGCTGCTCGTGCAGCAGATCATCGAGAATCCGATGCTCAACGGCTGCGTCCTGCGGCTCGACGGCGCCGTTCGGATGGCGGCAAAGTAGCAGGCACACTCCGTGTGCCGTCGTTTGCAAATCGGCATCGATCGTGAGCGACGGCTCACGGAGTGAGCCTACTACCTATCTCGCAGCGCCGCGGGTAACCGGTGCGGTCGCACCCCGTCGTAGCACTGGAGTACGGCGAAGCGGCGGAGGGCGGCGGGAATGCCGACGGCGGTGAACCCGGGGTGGCCGGTGGCCGGGTAAGGGCCGCCGTGGTTCATTGCGGGGCTGACGGCGACGCCGGTCGGCATCTTGTCGTTGAGCAGTCGGCCGACCTTCGGCCGCAATCGGAACGCGAGGCGGTCGTAGGCCGCGTCGTCGCCGCCCCCGGTGTGCGAATAAATGCAGCCCGTGAGATTGCCTTCCAGGTGCTCGACGACTTGGCAGCCCTCCTCGAGGTCTTCGGCGACGACAGCCAGCGCGGCGTTGCCGAAGGCCTCCGTTTGCAATGCGTCCGGCGCTTCGAGGAACTGCTGGCCGCTGGCCCGCAGCAGCGTGTTGGGCTGGCAATAGCCTTGCCCTCCGCTCCCCTTGGCGGCGACGAGCGTATGAGCGCCGGCGCGGATCAACATTCCTACGCCTTGCTGCAGCGACTTGGCGACGCCGGCCGACAGCAGCGTCCCGACCGGCGCGGCTTTGAACTTCTCGACGACTTTGGCCAGAAAGCTCTCGGTCGGCTCGCCAGCCAGCAGGATGAGCAAGCCCGGATTGGTGCAGAATTGGCCCGTGCCCAGCAGGCTGCTGGCGACGAACTGCCCGACGATGTCGTCCATGCGCTCAGAGAGCGCGCCGGGTAGAACCACGACGGGATTGACACTCGACAGCTCCAGGTAGATCGGCTTGCCCGCTTTGTCGGCCGCCGCCTTCAGCTTGAGGCCCGCCGCCCGGCTGCCGGTATAGCCGGTCGCGCCGACGCGCGGGTCGGACACCAGCCGCTCGCCGTCTTCGTGGCTGGTGCGATAGATCAGCTGCACGGATCCCGCCGGCATGCCAGTGGCCTGGGCCGCCGCATGGGCTTCTTCGGCCAAGAGCCGCGTCGTTCCGGGATGGGAGCTGTTGGCTTTGGCGATGACTGGGTTGCCGGCTGCGATCGCAGCCGCAAAGTCGCCGCCGCTGGCGCTATTGAAGGCCAGTGGAAAGTTGTTGGGCCCGAAGACGATGACCGGGCCGATCGGGCCGTACATCGAGCGGATGTTGTTCTTGGCGTCGATCGTCGGCGCGGCCCACGCGCCTTCGCGAGCCGCGGCCGCCGCCTGCCGCAGCTGGTCCGTCGTTCGCGGCAGCTCATTGCCGGCCAAGCGCGGCGTCACGGGCAGCGCCGTCTCTTGACTGGCCAGCTTGACGATTTCGTCCTTGCGGGCCTCGATCCGGCCCGCGTACGCCTCGAGGAACTCCGCCAGCTTCGCCGCCGGCAGCTTGCGGAGTTCTTCGAATGCTTCCACCGCTGCCGAAAGCGCCTCGTCGCAGTCGTCCCAAGTGCTCACTGGATATTCGTCGAGCGGCTCCTTCGTCGCGGGATTCTCGGCGCGGAAGTAGCCGGAGGAGTTGGCGAGGCGCCAGCGATTGGCGACGAGGACAGAGTGGGGCATGCGGGTTGGTCGGAAGTCGGTGGTCGTTAATCGGTAGGGCGGCGGATGAATTACCCCTGCACGATCGGGTTCAGCAGCGTGCCGACGCCATCGATCTTGATCTCGACGATGTCGCCGGGCTCGAGCGTAAAAGGCGATTCGGGGACGATGCCGGTGCCGGTGAGCAGGAAAACGCCGGTGGGAAAGCTGTTATCGCGGCCGAGCCAGCCGATCAGGTTCTCGAACGTGCGGGCCATGTGCTCGATGCTGGTGCGGCCGTCGTAGATCGCCTGGCCGGCGCGGTGAATCACCAGGCGAATGCCGATTTCGCTGCGCGGCGGCATGCCGACGCTGAGCGTGATCCACGGCCCGAGGCCGCAGCACTGGTTGTAGCACTTGGCCTGCGGCAGATAGAGCGGGTTGTCGCCTTCGATGTCGCGACTGCTCATGTCGTTGCCGACCGTAAAGCCCACGAGTTGCAGCTTGCTGGACAGCACGAGCGTCAGCTCCGGCTCCGGGACGTTCCAGTTCGAATCGGCGCGAATCCGCAACGGCTGGCCGTGGCCGGCAACGCGGTGCGGCGAGGCCTTGAAGAATAGCTCCGGCCGCGGCGAGGCATAGACGCGGTCGTAGCACGACGCGGCAGCCGCCGATTCTTCCATGCGGGCAGCCCGGCTCCGCTTGTAGGTGACGCCGGCGGCCCAAACCTCCTGCCCGTCGATGGGCGGCAGCAGGCTGACGCTGGCCAGGGGGAACCCCTCTGCGTTGTTGCTGAGGAACTCGGCGGCTTCGTACGGATTGTCGGCCTCCAGCACCTCGGCGAGCGAGCGGTACTGGCCGGCGGAGAGGTCGAGCGGCACGAGCTGGTCCCCCTCCACCCGCGCGACGCCGGCCTCGCCACTAGGCAGTAAGTATTTGGCGAGCTTCATGGAGCTGGTTCTTCCAGGAGAATTGCACCGGATCGCCATTGTAGCAGGCCAATTGCGAAGCTGGCCCCGTCCCAATCTTGGCAAGTGCAACTGGGAGAGTTCTTGTTCGTGGACTAGAATTATCTGGGTAGTGCGTGACGCTGACCGAGGTGGACGATGAGCACGATCATTCTGGATACTTCCTCGGCGGAGATCTTGCGGAAATGTGCTGGGTCCGCTGTGCTGCGCGACGCCAGCGGCAATGTTGTCGGCTACTTTGAACCTGTCCCGCGAATTTATCAGCCGGGCGAGGTTCCCGAGTTTGACTCAGCGGAGCTCGACCGCCGCGAACAGCGCTGGGAAGGCATCCCCTCCGCCGAAGCCCGCCGCCGGCTGGAGTCGCTGCGGTGAGATACCGCGTCTCGTGGGATCCGGACGCATTCCGCGCCTTGATGCGAGCGTGGATCGCCGCCAGCCGACCTGAGGCCGCGATTCGCGCGTTCGACGCCATCGAGGCCACCCTCAGTGTTGACGCCCACCTCCAAGGCGAATCGCGCGAAGGCGAGCGGCGGATCCTTATTGTGCCGCCGATTCTTGACGCCTGGATGATCGCGGGCAGCAGCGGCTAACTTAGTTATCCTTCGCCGAGCCGCCGTTGCTGTTGGGGCGGAGGTGGGCCTGCAGATACATGGCCCGCTCGACGTTGCGGTCGGCCGAAGGCAGCTCGGCGCCGCGCAGCTTTTGCAGGTGGGCGGGCTGCGTGTGGATGAAGAGCTTGTTGATTGTAGGAATCTCGAGATCCTGGATC
>DASRJB010000918.1:0-15999 GCA_035649715.1 Pirellulaceae bacterium | reverse complement strand
CGCCGCCGGCGCGGGTCACCAGGTTGGCCAGCACGCGCAGGTTCGTGCCTTCGGACAGCACGCGCACCGAGCCGTCGGCAAACGCGAAGTTCGCCCCGCTCGCGTGGAAGCCGTAAAAGCAGTGGCCCCATTCGTTGGAGTTGTTGATCGCGACTGGTCCGGGAATCGGTCCGAAGGCGGCATCCCAGGCCACGCGCTGGCCGACCTCATAGGCGTTGTCCGTCGTGGCCCAAGCACCGCCGCGAGCGCGCACCTTCGGACTGCCCGTGAAGTTGACCATGGTCCGCTGCCGCCGCCGCCACACGTCTTCGCGGCCCGCGCACTCGCCCAGCAGAATCGAGTTGGAGGTGCCGTCCGCGACGTCCGCGAACCGATTGACGTTGTTGGTTGCGCTGTACCAGCAAATCACGCCGCGCAGGTCGTTTCCGGCGCCGATCTGATCGGCCGCCGGCAGAACCAGGTTGATATCCGGGTGGACGCCCGCCGGCGTGAAGAAGTCGCCGCAAGCGCCCGTCTTGTTCGGGGGCGTCGTCTCGGGCTTGTCCTGCATTCGGTTCTGAAACGGTGACGAAGGGCACTGCAGCACCTTGAGCTGCGTCGCCACCAGCGGCCGGTTCGGCGCGACCCACCAGTCGATCGCCAGGTCGTAGCCGTCAATCAGGTTCTTCTGCTCGAGGTAAGGCAGGACGAACGGGGCCCAATTGTTCTTGCCCGGCAGCGACTGGTTCGTAAAGGCCAGCGGCAGCTCCCGCCGGCTGAGCTCGAAGTTTTGAAACGCCAGGCTGACCTGCTTGAGGTGGTTCTGGCACTGCGCCCGCCGGGCTGCCTCTCGGGCAGCTTGCACGGCGGGCAGGAGCAGTGACACGAGCGTCGCGATGATCGCAATGACGACGAGCAACTCAACGAGGGTAAAACCGTGATGTCGCAAGCGCATAGTGGTTCCGGGTGCGTGGAGTATCGCGTGGGCCGGCAACAAAAGCAGATTGCATGCCGGAGCGTTTACCGTTCGCAAGTCATTAGCGGCACACGACTTGCGAAGGGCCGCCAGCTAGGCGATTCGCCGGGCTGCCGTTTCCCTCGACAGCCGCGCCGAGAAATGCGACGCACTACTGCGCAGTCGCCGAAATCCGCTCCCAATCCAGCGGCTGCGCCAGATCGATCCTTGGCAGCTCGCTGCGGATGGCCTCGACGTATTTCTGAGCCGCGCCCGTGTTGAAGATCACGACCCGCTCGTGCGGCTGAATCCAGCCGCGGGCCAGGAGCGCCTCAAGTGCGCCGACGCAAGCGGCCGACTCGGGGCAAACGGGGATGCCTTCCAGTGACGTTGCCAATCGTTGCCACTCCGCCAGTCGAGATTCCTCCACGGCGATCGCCGTTCCGCCGCTCGCGCGGATGGCGTCCAGGATCATAAAGTCGCCGACAGCGCCGGGCACGCGCAGGCCGCTGGCGACCGTGCGGGCATTCTCAAATGGCGCGGCAAAGCGCTCGCCGGCTTCAAAGGCCCGCACGATCGGCGCGCAGCCGTCGGACTGCACGCTGACCATCCGCGGCAGCTTGTCGCCCGTCAACCAGCCCAGCTCGGTCAGCTCGGCGAACGCCTTCCACATGCCGATGAGGCCGGTGCCGCCGCCGGTCGGATACAGGATCACGTCGGGCAGTTGCCAGTCGAACTGCTCGGCCAACTCCAGCCCCATCGTTTTCTTGCCTTCCAGGCGATACGGCTCTTTGAGCGTCGAAAGATCGAACCAGCCCAGCCGCTCCTTGCCTTCGCGGACGATGCGGCCGCAGTCGTTGATCAGGCCGTTGACCAGAAACGTTTTCGCTCCGGCCAGCCGGCATTCGTACTGGTTGACGACCGGCGTGTCCTCGGGCATGAACACGAAGCATTCCAGGCCAGCGCGAGCCGCATAAGCAGCCGCCGCGCCGCCGGCGTTGCCTGCCGTGGGCAGTGCGACGCGCCTGACGCCGAAGCGCTGGGCCATCGTGATCGCCAGCGCCATGCCGCGGGACTTGAAGGTGCCCGTCGGGAGCTGCGACTCGTCCTTGATCCACAAGTCCTTCAGGCCGAACTTGTTGCCCAACTGCAGGCAATGGAGCAGCGGGGTCATCCGCTCGCCCAGAGAGACGCAGTCGATGTCCAGGTGCGGCACAAGATGCCGATAGCGCCACATCTGCTGCAGGTCGGGAGTTGCACGCTGCCAGACCGCGTCAAGACAGGGCAACAACTCGCGGTAACGCCAGAGCGTCTGCTCTCGCTTGGCGAGCATCTCTTTCGTCAGCGCCCGCCCAACCGCCGCCAGGTCGTATCGCACCCAGATCGGCCGGTCCTTGTGAACCGTAGCCAGGCGATCCGCGGGCAATCGCTCGCCGTCAATCGCGCCTTCCAAATGCGTGACAAACCTTGGCATGCTGGCGCTCAGGGGATCGTGGCAAATTTGCTGCGACCACCCTAATCCACGCTGGCTGGGCCGGCAACGACTACGGCAGATAGCCCTCGCCCATGTTCCGCGGAATGACGCTTCGCGCACCTGGCGCGGCCGGCGTCGGCATGGCTCCTGGCTGCGCGGGAGTCGGCTCCGTTGCCGCCACCGGAACCGCACCAGCCGGCGCTCCGGCATTATAAAACGCCGAGCCCACTCGCCCATTGACCGGATCGGTCCGCACCCACGCGCCGCCCACATAGGGATAGTGGCAGTCGAAGGGAGCACAGCACAGCGCGCAGCCGCTGGAAAGCACAGGCAGCGTCAAACTGGCAGCGAGCAGCAAGCGGCGCATGCAAGCACTCCCGGCAAAGAGGACGGCACGTTCTCCGCCATTTTCGGCAGCGGAAAGCGGCGACCTTTATGCAAACTTTGCCGGATGGAGCGAATTTGCCGCCAACCTAGAAAGTAGGCCCCTTCTGCCGGAAAGGCCTTTGGGGAAGCGCAGCGACCAGGATCTTTCCCGAGAATTCGAACGCACCGCGCTGCCAGGTCCCGCCCGGCAGGCGGGACCTACAAGTCGCCCGGCGATACCGGCTGGTCGCGGCTGATGGTGTCGGGGCCTTTGCCGACGGTCTTCTCGTAGCTGCCGTCGCCGGACTTCACGTACTTGGTGAAGCCCAGGCGTTCCAGCTTTTTGTCATCGGAAACCGATTTGGCCATCGCCGAGTCAGACCACTTGCCGCCGACGGCCGGGGCGAAAAACACGCGCCGCACTGGCTGGCCGGTCTGGGGATGCTTTTTGAGCGGCGGATCAGACATGCTCTGCACGATCTCGAACTGCTCGCCAGGCGAGTCGTCGTCGGTAATCACCTCGTACACATAAAGTGGCATGGCCATCTCCCGAAACCGAAACGGGCCCTCCACTTCACTTTTACTCGCGGCGCAGCGCCTGGGCAACGGTTGACTGGCCGGAGCAAAAAGTGTTCGCCAGGTTTTTGACCTCCGTGGCGAAGAATACGGCCGCGTGAGTTGGCTCCATGTTAGGTAAGTTGCTGCCGGTAGATGAGTTGCGCCGATTGGTGAGCCGCCCAGAGGGCCGAATTTATCGCCAAACAGGCCCAACACCTGGGGAGCTGGCGAATATTTCGCCGCTTTGGGGCGCAAATCCTTTCGGGTACCGCACATCCGGCGATTTTGGCGTGGCGAAGAATCCGGTGCGGCGAGTGTACGACGCAGACCCGGCCGAACCGCCGCTGCCGTAACACAACCAACTTGTAAAAGAGCCGCACTCGCCGACCGCGATGCGATCGCCGGGTGTTGGAGAATTGTATCATCCGTACATATTATGTCAAGAGAAACACAACATCTTGTGTTTGCGGTTCGCCGAACCACTACAGGTTGTGGTCGGTCAACTTTCGCCTACCCGGAAGAGCGGGGCGTGAAAGTGACTGCACCGCCCGATCGGTTTAGAATAGAGCAGCGGAGATCCAAATATGGAGAAGATAATTGTCGAGTCCGCGCTAGGCGAGAAGCTGGCCGAACTGGATGGGCAGGCCGTGCTTTGCGATTCCAGCGGTCGAGCAATCGGTTTCTTTTCCCCATTGGGCGGCTGTCCACGCGCAGACGATTTGCGTTTGGAGCCCCCGCTGTCGATCGCGGAGATCAACGAGCTGCGCAAAGACCGCTCCGGCAAGCCGCTAGAGGAAATCCTGAATCGCTTGGGCATCCAATGACCCACCGCGTGTTCTGGTCGCCGCATGCCGAGCGGCGCTTGGAGCAGCTGCTCTCGAACACCGCCGAGAGACCGCGCCTGGCAGCCGTCGCCAGGGAGATCGATCGGCTACTTGTCGCCGATCCGCTGGCATTCGGTGAATCACGATACGAAACGGTGCGGGTCGGATTTGTGCTGCCTCTGGGCGTTCAATTCGAAGTCCTCGACGACGTCCGGACCGTGATCGTCTACGACGTCTGGCGAGTTGATCGAAAGTAGCCTGCGATTCCGGCCCGCAGCGCCTACTTCCGGGCCACGACGCGGTGGAAGTGGAGCTGGACCTCGCGGGCGACGACGCGGCGGACGCCTTCAACGAGGCAGCGAGGCTCGTTGTCCTGCTCGCCGAGGCGGATGATCTCGTCGAGCTTCATGCCGGGTGGGACGGTGAACGTTGATTGATAGATCGTCTGGTTGCCGGCATCGAGCTCGGGGACGATGAAGTGGCAGGTCGCCCCGTAGGTCAGCATCCGGCCGGCGTAGGCGTCGTGATAGGGCCGCGCCCCGGGAAAGCTCGGCAGCAGGCCGTGATGCAGATTGATGATCCTTCCCCCGGCGTATTTCCAGCAGCTCGCGGCCGGCAGGATGCGCATGTAGCGGGCCAGCACCACGTAATCGACATCGTACTGGTCGAGCACCTGAGTCAGGAGGTCGTCATCGGCCCGGCCTTCGGCGTCGCCGATCATCTCCCAGGGGACGCCGAACTGCTCGGCGATGCCGCGGCAATTCGTCCGGTTGCCGATCATCACCGCGGGCTCGGCGCGGATCTGGCCATCGCGGATCGCCCGCAAAATGGCTAGCGGCGTCTCCGGCCGCAGCGTCACCAGGATCGCCAGCCGCGGCCGGTCGGCCCGCTCCTCCGCAGACCAGACGCGAATCGAGAGTTTTTTCTCCTTGCCGATCGCGGCCAGTGCCGGGCGGATTTCCCCCAGTTTCTCGGCGGGCAATTCCACACGCAGGAGCATGGCGAAGAGGGCCTCTTCGTCATGGTCGTACATCTGGATTTCGCCGATGTTCGCGCCCTGGCCGGTCACGTAGTGGATGATCGGGTCCGCCAGGCGGACGTTGTCGGGGCCGACGGCGGTAATGACGATTTGCATGAGAATCAAAAATCGAAGAACCGAAGAACCGAAGAACCAAACTGAGTCATGTTACCGCTCCTTCCGCCTTTGGTTCTTTGGTTCTTTGGTTCTTGGAGTTGGTCTCCACATACCACCATAACACGCCGGCCGCGGCCAGAATCCCGAGGCTCAGCCATTGCGAGATGGTAAGCGCCGTGCCCCAGAAGCCTTGCTCGTCGCTGCGGATGACCTCCAGCAGGATGCGGGAGATGGGATGCAGCGTGATCAGCAGCGCAAAAATCTCGCCGTCGCGGCGGCGAAAGGGCCAGGCCAGCCAGAGCACGAGCGCCAAGAGGCCGGCGTCGATCGCGGAGTAAAGCTGCGTCGGGTGCACGGGCACGCTTCGCACGGGTGCCTGCGGGACCTCCCACCAGATGACTTCTCCGCCCTTCTTCCGCACGGCGTAAGAGAAGTGCTTGTTTGGCAGTTCCGTCTTCATCGCCAGCGCGGCGCGGGCCTGGGCCAGGTCACTGACCGCGACGGTATTGATGGCATCGAGCTCATCGCCAACTTTCAGGCCGCGCTGCTTAGCGGGGCAATTTGGGGCGACGTAGGCGACGACGATCGCGCCGTTTTTCTCCTCGAGCCAGACTCCGCTGTGCCAGCCCTGGACCTCCTGCTCCCGATAGGGCGGGCTCTCGGCGGGAAAAGTTACGGCCAGGCTGCTCGTCAGGCAGACGCCGCCATAGCAGCAGCCGTTGAGGAAGCAGCCAATGCGGCCGAGCGCCTGGCCGACCACCATGCTGGGAGCGATGACGTCGGCGACAACCAGCAGCGGCAATCCGCGCCGCAGGCAATACCAAATTCCCGCGGGCAGCCCCGCCAGCACCGAGCCGTACACGACGAGTCCGCCCTCGGTCACATTGAAGACCTTGCGCAGGGTCGGGGCGAGTTGGAGCGCGTCGTTGGCGTCAAACACGGCGAACTCGTCCCACTTCTGTACGACGAAGAACAACCTGGCCCCGACGATCCCGGCGATGAACATGACGAAGGCCAGCGAATAGATCTCTTCCGGGTCGATGCCCGCCTGCCAGCCGCGGTAAGCCGCCAGGCCAACAGCACTGACCGTCGCCAGCATGAGCATCACGCCGAAGCCGCGGATCGGCACGCCGAGCGCTTGCCCTGCCGCATTGCGTACCACCAGATTTGGCAGCAAGAAAACGATCACCGCCGCGACGATGGCCACGAAGGGCAAGTAGCCCATGGCTTCCCGGTTGCCACTGGGCCGTGACCAAAGCCAGCTTAGGAGCGCAAGGCTGAAGACGACCCACGCGGCCAGCACCCAACCGACGCCGAAGACCGGCACACCGAGCAATTCCGCCGGGATGTAGAACAGGGTCGATCGCACAGTCTCAAAGCCGCGACCAGTGGTCGCGCGATTCAGGTAGAGCGCGACCAAAGGTCGCGGCTTTGTCAGGGTAACAGCCGATTGTCGATCAAGCGGGTCGTGCCGACGAAGGCGGCGATCAGGGCGACGGCCGGACCTTCGATGCGGTTGGACTCTGCCAGCGTTTCGGCGTCGGCGACGGTGGCATAGTCGGTCTTTTCGATCCCGGCTGCCGCGAGCGTATTCCGCATCTGCTGCTTGATCGCCGCGGCATTCCGCTCGCCGTCCTTGACCTGCTGGGCAGCACTTGCCAGGGCCCGCGAAATGCTGAGCGCCTGCTGCCTCTCGGCGGGCGAAAGATAACGATTGCGGCTGCTCATCGCCAGACCATCCGGCTCGCGCACCGTCGGGCAGGCGACAATCTCAACGGGCAGGTTGAGATCGGCGGTCATGCGGCGGATGACCTGCAGCTGCTGATAGTCTTTCTGGCCGAAACATGCCAGATGGGCGGGAATCAGGTGAAACAGCTTGAGGACAATCGTGGCGACCCCTCGAAAATGTCCCGGACGGCAAACGCCCTCCAGCGGCTGCGCGACTGCAGGAGGCTCGACGGACGTAGAAAAACCGGGCGGATAGATGTCATCGGCCGCCGGTAGAAAGACCAGGTCGCAGCCGGCGACGGAGAGGGCCGACAGGTCCGCATCGAGGGTCCGCGGATACCGGGAAAAATCTTCCTGGGGCCCAAATTGCGTCGGGTTGACGAAGATCGAAGCGACAACGACCTCGGCGCGCTGGCGGGCGATTCGCACCAGGCTGAGATGTCCGTCGTGCAGCGCGCCCATCGTTGGCACGAGCGCGACGCGCTGCCCACCGCGGCGGATTTGAAGCACTTGCGCCTGCGTATCGTAGGGTGAAGTCAGTACGCGCAGTCCGAGCCGGCCGCCTTCGCCAAAGGGCAGGGCCGCCAACAGGGCCGCGACGGTCCGGCCGCTGGTCGGATGTCGCCAATCGGGAGCGATCTCCGCCGCCGGAGCGAGTGCAAATCGCCGCTCGTGCAGCCGCGGATGAGGCAACGTCAATTCGGGGGCTTCCAGCACTTCCTGGTCGTAGAGCAGCAAATCGAGATCGATGGTTCGCGGGCCGTTACGCTCGCTGCGCACGCGGCCGAGCTTGCGTTCGACGCCCAGCAGGAGGTTCAGCACCTCGAAGGGCGACAGTTCCGTGTCCAGGACGGCCGCCGCGTTGAAGAAGTTGGGCTGATCAGCCGGTCCGCCGACCGGTGACGTCTCGATCAAGGAACTCGTGCGGCTGACGGCAATTCCTGGAGTTCGGCGCAGCTCCTCCAGCGCTTGCCACAGATTTCCAACGCGATCCCCCAAATTGGAACCCAGACCGATGAGACAACTCGCCATGTGTGAATTATAGCGAGGAGGCCAGAATCGTTCGGCTCGAGATAAAAATGGGGGGGCATCCGTTCCACGACCAGGTCGCCGACAGTCGATCCGCTCGGTTGTCGGCCCCCAGAGTACGTCATTCAATCGCGCATCGCGCGCACTTCCAGACAGTTGTTGGAGAAAGGAACAACGAACGCGAACCAGAACAGTCGCGCAGCCGAATCAATCCCAAAGCCACGAACGATTGCGTCGCTAAGCGGAGGCCGAATCGAGCATCCAGCCGTCACACGAGCCGCTGCTCTCATCACTGCCTTCCGTGTTGGCGATCGCACCACCCCAAACGACTCGGCGTATTGTGCGAAGTCGCGGCCAGTTGTCAACACGCTAGCTCGCGCTTTTTTCTATTGAGTCGCGGACCCGAAATTCCCTATCTTCACACGCAGTTCCGCGGCGCGCGGCCACCAGCTAGGTAAACTGAATCAGGACGCACCAGCACCATGAACGCCGCTGCCTTGGCCGACGAGCTTTCCACCGCCGAGTTGCACCGCATCCGCGAGGTCCTCGCCGATTCCCTCGGCCAGTCGCCGGCGAGCGGCGGCGAGCCGCTCGATCGCGTGGAGATTCTGGAGCGGCTGCTGGGCCCGGAACTCTGCCGCAAGCTCGGCGTCTTTCGCTTGCCGGCCGGCTTCAAGCTCTCGGTCGTGATGCCCGTTTACAACGAGATTCGCACGCTGGCGCAGGTAATCGAGCGCGTCCGCTCGACGAAGCTGCCGATCGAGCTGGTGATCGTCGATGACGGCAGCCGTGACGGCTCGCGGGAGCTCCTGGCGAATCTGCAACACGGCGGCAGCGATGACTTGAAAGTCATCCTGCACGAGAAAAACCAGGGCAAGGGCGGAGCTTTGAAGTCTGGCTTCCTCGCCTGCACGGGGGACGTGGTAGTCATTCAGGACGCCGACCTGGAATACGACCCGCAAGACTACCGGGCGCTATTGCAGCCGATCGTGCTGGGTGATGCGGACGTGGTTTACGGCAGCCGCTTCAGCCACGTGGACGGCCCGGTGCACCACTATTGGCACCGCTGGGGCAACCAGCTCATCACGCGGCTGTCGAACTGGCGGTCGGGGCGGGCTTGGACCGACGTCGAGACCTGCTACAAGATGGTTCGCCGGGAGTTGATTCAGCACATCGCGCCGGGGCTGAAAGAGCGCGGCTTCGGCGTCGAGCTGGAGCTGACAGCCAAGTTCGCCCGCCTGAGCGGCGTGCGGTTCTACGAGCGGCCGATCAGCTACGTCGGCCGATCCTGGGCCGAAGGGAAGAAGATCGGCGTGAAAGACGGCCTGTGGGCCCTGTGGTGCATTCTGCGGTATTAGGCTACTGCGGTTTCCCGATCGGTGTCGCGCGGGTCGTGCGGGCTTCGTGCGGCGGACGATCGTGAGCACCGTCGGCGCGATGTTCCGTTTCACTGGCGCCCAAGCACACGTCCGCCGCACGATCGCGGATCATTCGCACGCTCCCCAGCGAACCGCCGTCGGCCAGATGACGCAGCGACTGCGCCCAGGTTGCAAGCCGCTCCAGTAGCGCCGGGGCGAAGAGGTCCGCCCGGCGTGCGCCCCGCGGCTGCACGGCGGGAGGCTCACGCCGCAGCGACCAAAGCCGGCGGAGCTCGGTCGCACCCAGGGCGGCGGGTTCTTCCTGCACGATGACGGTCTGCCCGCGGGCCCACGATAGGCCGGTCTGTGCCGTCGCTTCGGCCCCGCGCGGCTGGGTGTGCCGGATCATCCGCACTTGGGGAAACCGCTGGGTCAGCTCGCGGGCCAGATCGACGGTGTGGTCGGTCGATCCGTCATCGACCACGAGGATCTCGAAGTCGGGCGTCAGATCGGGCAGCAGGTCGAGCAAGCGCTCGATTTGGCCGACCAGCGAGGTCTCGGCATTGCGAACGGGAACGATAACGCTCAACGAATCGGGCACGGGTGCGGCCTCGAGATGCTAGCAGCGGCTGTCGGTCGTTATCGGCGCACATGGTGGGCCCGCGGCAATTTGGGAAGGGGAAGTCGCACCCTGCGGGCAATTCGCGGCGAGCCGATTGTGTGGGGAGTGACAGCCGCACCGGGAAAACGGCGGGTAGAATGAACGTTTGAACCTTACCAAGGACCGCCCCATGACCGCAGGCCCCGATTTCACCGCTAGTGGCGGACTGCTCACGGCCGTCGCCCAGGATGCCGCGTCGGGCGAAGTGCTGATGGTCGCCTGGATGAACGCCGAGGCCTACGCCGAGACGCTCCGCACCGGCCAGGCCGTCTATTTCAGCCGCAGCCGCGGCAGGCTCTGGCGGAAGGGCGAAGAGAGCGGCCACGTGCAGACGGTGAAAGCCATCTACGTCGATTGCGACGCCGACGCCATCCTGCTGAAGGTCGAGCAGACCGGCGTCGCGTGCCATGAGGGCTACCGCTCGTGCTTCTTCCGGCAAGTCACGCCGGACGGGCTGACCGTCGTCGCCAAGCGGCTAGTCGATCCGGCGGCTGTCTATCCGCGGAAATAGGCGGCGGGTTTCGCACTCGCATTGCCGGCTGTATATTCGCACCGACGGTTCAGTCCATTGCCCACCGAAGGGAGCCCTCCCATGAGCGCGGAAGCCAAACTCGTCGAACTCAAGCTCCAACTGCCGCCGCTTCCCAAGCCGGGCGGCATCTATAAGCCGGTCGTCACCGTCGGCAACCTGGCTTACGTCTCGGGGCACGTCTCGCTCGACCCCCAGGGCCCCCAGGGCAAGATCTTGACCGGCCGCGTTGGTGCGGAGGTCGATGAGGCGGGCGGCAAGAAGGCGGCCGAGGCGGCGGGGCTGGCGATCCTGGCGACCCTGCGGGCCAACCTGGGCAGCCTCGACAAGGTGAAACGCGTGATCAAGACGCTCGGTATGGTCAATTCAACCGCCGACTTCACCAACCATCCGGAAGTGATCAACGGCTGCAGCGACCTGTTCGCCAAACTCTGGGGCCAGGATCACGGTATCGGCGCCCGCAGCGCCGTCGGCATGGGCGCACTGCCGCGGAATGCCACCGTCGAGGTCGAGGTGATCTTCGAGCTGGCATAGGTTCTCCTATTTCGGCTCCCACCGCCGCACGGCGTCGTCCGCGACTTTTGGCAGCGGTGTGTACCGCGGGTGCCGCGAGTCCTTGTAGGGGTCGTTCCGCCGCGCGTTGTAGCAACAGATCAGCGACCACCGCGGCTCGTCGGAGCCGTTCATGTCGCTGCGGTGCAGCAGGTTGCTGTCGAAGAAGATCGCATCGCCCGGCTCGCACTCCACGTAATCGAGCGGCATCCGCTCCAGGGCGACGTTGACTCGCTCCATGTCCGCCCCCGTCTGGTCGCCCGTCTTGCCATGGTCGATGCGGCCCATCAGGTGCGAGCCTCGCAGCACCTGCAAACAGCCGTTGGCCTGGTTCGCCCGGCTAACGGCGATCAGGCAGCTGGCCAGCAGCGGCAACAGGCAGCCGTTGTGGTACCAGTAGCCGTAGTCCTGGTGCCATTCCCAAGCGCCGCCGACCCGCGGCTCCTTAAGCATCATCTTCATGTGGTAGAGATAGACCTCGCCCCCGAGGGCCTGCTCCATGCGATCTACGATCCGCGGCGAGCGGGCGAACATGCTGTACAGGTCGTCGCCCGCGAAATTCCAGAGAGCCAGCTTGGTTTCGTGGCCTGCGGCGTCCTTGCGGCCATAGACGCTGCCCGCGAAGCTGGGATCGTCTTTGGCAAAGCGGAGCAGCTTGTCGATTTCGCCGCGATCGTATATCCCGCGTACGATGTAGTAGCCATCGCGGCCGTATTGGGCCAGTTCGTCGGCGGTAAAGCGGCTCGTCATGGTGGTTCGCGATTCGCGGCCGGTTGCCCAGCGGATTGCTTGTCTCCACGGGCTTTTATAAGCTATCGGCTGTGCGGTCAAAAGACGCTGCCCCACGCGAGAAACCGAGCTGCGATGGCGAAGGACAAGGAAAAGGCCAAGGACGAGCCGGCCAAGACTGGCAAACGAGTACTCCTGGTCGATGACGACCCGGAGATCATCGACGCCATCCGCTACGCGCTGGAATCGAAGGGCTTCAAGATCTTCATCGCCCGCGACGGCAACCAGGGGCTGGCGATGGCCGAGAGCGAAGATCCCGATCTGGTTATCCTCGACATGATGATGCCCAAGCGGAGCGGATTCCTGGTCCTCGAAAAACTTCGCCGCACGCGGCCCGTGCCCGTCCGCGTCATCATGATCACCGCCAACGAGGGCTCGCGGCACAAGGCCTACGCCGAAATGCTCGGCGTTGATGACTATCTGCGCAAGCCCTTCGCGATGGACAAGCTGGTCGAGGCGGTGCAGCGGCTGCTGGCGTAATGATGCCGCCGACCTTGCCCACGCACGATGTCGTCCTGCTCGGCATCGGCCACACCAACGCCCACGTCCTGCGGATGTGGCGAATGCAGCCGATTCCTGATGCCCGGCTGACCTGCGTGTCGAATTTCCCGACCGCGACGTATTCCGGCATGCTGCCGGGCGTGCTCGCCGGGCAGTATCCACCAGAGGCGATGGAAATCGACCTCGTGCGGCTCTGCGCCGCCGCGGGCGCACGGCTGATTCTAAGCAACGTCACCGGCCTCGATCGCCAGCACCGCGAATTGCTGTTCGACGATCGCCCGCCGCTGCGCTACGACGTGCTTTCGGTCGGGATTGGCTCGGTTCCCTCGCGCGACGGCCTGCAAGTAGCGGACAATACGCTGCTGCCCATCAAGCCGATGCAGACGTTTGTTGCGCGGCTGGAGAGTCGCGTCCTGGCGAGCGGGAGGCGTCGGCCTCCCGATGGCGCTATCTACCGGGCGGTGATCGTTGGCGGCGGAGTCGGGGGGGTGGAAATTGCATTCTGCCTGTCCAGCCGCCTGCGGACGCTGCTGGCCGAAAGGCCCTTCGAAATCACGCTGGTCAACAGCCATCCGCGGCTCACTCCCGGCACGACGGACGCGACGGCCCAGCGCGTCCAGCGAGAGCTCGAATCGCGCGGCGTAAACGTGATACTGGACCGCCGCGTGACGTCGATCGAGGCCAGCACCGTCACGCTCGACAACGGCCAATCGCTGGCGGCCGATCTCATTCTGTGGGCCACGTCGGCGGCAGCGCCGCCGCTGCTGGGCCGAGTCGGCCTGCCGACGGACGACGACGGCTTCTTGCTCACCACGCCAGCACTCCAATCCACGGCCGATCCGGCTGTCTTCGCCGTCGGCGACAGCGGCACGATCGTTGGCCAAGAGCTCCCCAAGGCGGGCGTCTATGCGGTGCGCGAGGGGCCGATCCTGTGGGAAAACATTCAGCGCGCCCTCCGCGGCCAGCCGGTCGTCACGTACCGCCCGCAGCGCGGGTTCCTCAAGCTCATCAACACCGGCGACGGCCGCGCGATTGGCGAGTACCGCGGCTTCACGTTCGCCGGCCGCTGGGCCTGGCGATTGAAGGACCGCATCGACCGCAAGTTCATGGCGATGTACCAGGACTACACGCCCATGCTCATGGGGCAAGGCTCTGGCCGGCCCGAGATGGATCCCCCGCAAATGCGCTGCGCCGGCTGTGGCGGGAAAATCGGCGGCACCGTGCTGTCCCGCGCGCTATCTCGTCTGGAAATCCCGCTGCACGACAGCCTGCTCGTGGGCCTGTCTCAGCCCGACGACGTAGCACTCGTGCGAGTCCAGGATGGCCAGCCGCTGGCCGCGACGACCGACTTCTTCGCCGCGCCGCTGGACGATCCCTATCTCGTCGGGCGGATGGCCGCGCTGCACGCCGCCAGCGACGTTCTGGCCAAAGGCGCGCGGCCGGTCGCGGCCTTGGCGATCGCGACGATTCCCGAAGGCCCGGCAGAGCAGCAGGAGCAACTGCTGTTCGAACTGCTCGCCGGCGGCGTACGAGAGCTGAAGGCCATGGGCGCAACGCTTGCCGGCGGCCATACGATCGAAGGACCGCAGCTCACGATCGGCTACACGATCCTGGCGGAGCAAGCCAGGCCGCTGCGAGCCAAAGGGAACCTGCGCGCCGGGGATGCGCTGATCCTCACCAAGCCGCTGGGAACAGGCGTGCTGCTCGCGGCCCATATGCAGGCACTGCTCAAGGCGGGCTGCTGGCAGCCGCTGCTGAATGCGATGCTCCGCAGCAATCAGCCGGCGGCAGAGTTGCTCGCGGAATTCGACGTGCGGGCGGTGACGGATGTCACCGGATTCGGCCTCGCCGGGCATTTGCTGGAGATGCTGCGAGCGAGCAAGGTCGCCGCAACACTGCGGCTCGATTCCGTGCCGCTGTTGCCCGGCGCTGCCGAATTGCTATCTGGCGGCATGCAGAGCACGCTCGCACCCGCCAACGCGGCGGCGGAGCGTGAAATGGACACTGCGAAGTGCAACCGCAGTTCGGCCGGATACGCGGCCCTGTTCGATCCGCAAACCTGTGGCGGGCTGCTGATCGGCGTGGCCCGCGAGCAGGCTGGCGAGTTGTGCCGGGGTCTGCACGCCGGCGGCGACGAAGCGGCCTGCATCGTCGGCGAAGTCGCCACCGAAACTGGCGGCCGCCGCCTCACCATTCTGAATTCTGCGTTCTGAGTTCTGAATTCCCCATGGCGCCACGCTACAATGCCGCAAATCGATTCTGCCTTTTTGGGAGTTGGTCCATGATCTACCGCATCCTCATCGCTGCTGCCGCTGTTGCTCTCCTGCTTCCCGCCGCTGCGTGCGCCCAGGAGAGCGGCAAGCTGAAAGCCCTCATCGTCGATGGCCAGAACAACCACGGCAATTGGCCGCAGACGACCAAGATGATGAAGAAGTACCTGGAGGAGACGGGCAAATTCACGGTCGATGTCGCCACGACCGCGCCGCGGGGGACCGACGCGAGCTTCAAGCCGGAGTTCAAGAAGTACGCCGTAGTGGTCTCGAACTACAACGGGGCGGATTGGCCGAAGGAGACGCAGGCGGCCTTCATCGACTATGTGAAGGGCGGCGGCGGCCTCGTGATCGTGCACGCCGCGAACAATGCCTTCGGCAAGTGGAAGGAATACAACGAGATAATCGGCCTGGGCGGCTGGGACGGGCGAAATGAAACCAGTGGGCCGTATATCTATCTCGACGCGGAGGGCAAGCTGGTCAAGAGCGAAGAACGCGGCGGTGGCGGCCACCACGGGGCGCAGCACGCGTTTGGCCTGATCGTTCGCGACGCCGAGCACCCGGTGACCAAGGGGATGCCTCGCGAGTGGCTGCACGTCAACGACGAGCTCTACGACAAGCTCCGCGGCCCCGGCGCGAACATGCACATCCTGGCCACGGCCTATGCCGACCCGGCCAAAGGCGGCACAGGTCGGCACGAGCCGATGATCTTCACCGTCGACTACGGCAAGGGCCGCGTCTTTCACACCCCCATGGGCCACGGCAACGACTCGCAAGAGTGCGTCGGCTTCATCACTACCCTCGTCCGCGGCGCCGAATGGGCCGCCACCGGTAAAGTCACGCTGCCGATTCCGAGCGACTTCCCGACGAAGGAGAAGACGAGCCGGCGGAAGTTCGAGGGGTGAGCGCTCGGCAGCAGCGACGGCACAGCGGAGACCGCTTTGATGCAGCCGGGTGCGCGCCAACTCGTGTCGTTGATTACCCGGACGATTGCCCTGCTGTTCATTGCCGCCGCGCTGCTGCTGGTGCTGATTGCGCTTACGTATGGCGTCACCGAGGTAGGAGCAACGGGACTGCTGCTGCTGGGCATCGCTGCTGCGCTGGTGATCGGCTATGGATTGAGGCTGGCGTGGCCCTCGCTGCTACGCGCCGGGCGAAGAATTCCGGTCCGGTTTGGCTTGCGAACGCTGCTGATCATGACCTTGGCGTGCGGCGTAAGCCTCGCCTGGCTGGGAAACAAAGTCCGCGATATGCGAGAGCAGCGGCAGATTCTCCGGCAGGTCTTTGCGGG
>DASRJB010000917.1:0-2021 GCA_035649715.1 Pirellulaceae bacterium | reverse complement strand
CCGCGCGGCGACCTGGTCCATCGACACGCCGTTGCAGCTCAGGTCCACGCCGACCGTCTTTGTCACTGTCGTGCAGGTCAGGAAGCCGGACGTCTTGACGTAGTGTCCCTCCGACGCCTCGCTGCCCTTGTTCCAGAGGTTGGTCAGCACCAGGATTTCGCTCTTGAGGCCAGCCAGCGGGGCGAGCGTCGGCGACAGCTCGAACTCGCGGCCTTCCCCTTTCGGCGTCCACTGATCGGCGTTCACGCCGTTGGGCATATAGAGCGCGGCCATCCGCACCGGCTGTTTCGGCGTATCAGCGGCCAGCGCCGTTCGGGGCCGCATTGCCTCCAGCCACGGCAAGGCCAAAGTCGCGCCCAGCCCTCGCAACATCGTCCGCCGGCTGATCGGAAACGGGGTCTGCATGATGGCCTCTGCGTGTAGCCAAGCAATTGAACAGAAGGAAACGAAGGAAACGAAGAGGGATGGGATAAACTCTCTGCTTCGTTTCCTTCGTTACCTTCTGTTCATTCTCCTTGTGTCTTGGAAGTCTTAAGAGTTACACCTTCCCCCGCGCGATACCGGAACGGCACGCTACAGACTATCTCGGCAATCAGGACCTGCGAGCGATACTCGCCGGCCTTGACGTTCTTCACGATCTCATCGACGGCACACTGGTCCTCAACGGTCAGGCCGCGGCCCAGGGCATAGCCCAGCAGCTTCGTCGTCAGGTGGCGGACGAATTCGTCTTTCCGCTCCAGCAGAACCCGCTTCAATTCTTCCGGCCCGTCGAACTTCACGCCGCCGGGCAGTTCGCCCAGGGCGTCGATCGCCTGACCGGCGTCCTCGGTCCGCCAGCGGCCGAGCAGATCGTAATTCTCCAGGCCGAAACCGATCGGATCAATATGATTGTGGCACGAGGCGCAGGTCGGGTTCTGGCGGTGCGCCGCCAGCCGTTCGCGCATCGTCTTGGGGGAATCGGCCGCGGGCTGCTCGTCAAGCTTGGGCACATCGGGCGGCGGTGGCGGCGTGGGGCTGCCCAGCAGGGTCTCCTTCACCCACTTGCCCCGCAGCACGGGGCTCGTGCGGTGCGGCATCGAAGTGACCGCCAGCACGCCGCCCATGCCGAGCAGGCCGCCGCGATGGCTCCCCTCCGGCAGATCGAACCGCTTGAGCTGCTGGTTGGTGCCTTTGATCTCCAGCCGATAGTGTCGTTGGAGCTTGCTGTCGAGAAACGTGTAGTTCGCGTCGATCAGCTCCGTCAGCGGGCGGTCCTCGGCCAGAACGTACTGAAAGAACAGCACCGGCTCCTGCTTGAGGGCCCATTCCAGCTCGTTCGTGTAACGGTTGGCCTGCCGGTCGGGCTTGACGTTGCGGCCCAGCTCGCGGGTGCCCAGCCATTGCTCGACAAAGCTCTCGGCGAACTCGCGGGTCTTGCGGTCCTTGAGCATCCGCTCGGTTTGCCCGCGCAGCGACTCGGGATCGTTGAGCAGCCCCTCGCCAGCCCCCTGCAGCAGCTCCTCGTCGGGCATGCTGGCCCACAGGAAATAGGAGAGCCGCGAGGCAATCTCGTATTGGCCCACCAGTCGCGGCTGATCGGTCGGATTCGGTTCCTCCAGGCGGAACAGGAAATGGGGCGACATCAGGACGCCCTGCAGGGCGAAGAGCAGCGCCTGTTCGGGCGATTCGCCGCGCTCGATCGCCGCGGTCACGAGCGTCTGGTATTGCTCGATCTCCCCTTCGCGGGCCGGCCGACGAAACGCCCGGGGCACGAACCGCGCCAGCAGCGTTTGCGCCTGCTCGGCCGTCAGCGGCGGCTCCGGCGGCTGGGGCGGGCCGCCGCGCCGGCCGCGGCCAAAGCCGCCGCCCGATCCCTCGCCACGTGGGCGCGTCGAAAGAAACGTGCTCCGCGAGCGCGGGTCCTTGCTGGCATAGTCGAGCGCGGCGCGGGCCGCTTCGAGGAACTTCTCGGCATGCAGCGGCGAGAGAAACAGCGTTTCCGCCGCGTTGTCAAAACCTTCGCCACCGGCGCCTTCGTCGGG
>DASRJB010000916.1:0-9309 GCA_035649715.1 Pirellulaceae bacterium | reverse complement strand
TTTTCGATCTTGCGAGTGACGATCTGCGGCTTGGGGGTGCCGAAGTTGAAGCTGCCCCCTCCACCGCCGCTGCCGTCGGTCGGCCCGCCGAAGCCGACGCCGAGCTGCCCGGGACTTCCGCCTTGCGTGACGGCGAACTTGTGCGAGGTGACTAGCGCGTCGATCAGCGGCACGGTCGCTTCCGGGTCGCCGAGCACTGCCAGGCAATGCGCCGCCTGACGCACAACCGTGTTGTCCTTGCTCTTGAGGTCCTTGATGAACGCGTGCAGGGCCTGCGTGGACCGCCGGCGGCGGAGCTCGTCCAGGCTCTTGTCGCGCATCTCCTCGTCCCGGTCCTTCATCGCCATCGTGATCAAGGTGCTGGTCGAATAGGTGGCTGGCATCCGCGAGAGAAGTTCCAGGGACTGCATCCGCAAGCTGCGCGGCAGATTGTCGCTGGTCAGCACTTCCACCAGGGCGGGCGCAGCCGCCTCGTCCCGAATGCCGCGCAGGTTTTCCATGCCCGCGACCGACTTGCGGCCGTTGTCCTCGACCCAGCCGATCCAGGTCTTGATGTCCTTGCGCCACTTCTTGGTGGCCAGTTCCCACTCCCGCTCCCGCTTGTCGATTTCCACTTCATGAGGCAGGCACCAGCGCCCCTCGTAGTAGACGTAGCCCTGTTTGCGCATCCATTCGTCGGGCTTCATCCACGCCTCGCCGATTCGGGAGTAGCCCAGTGCGGCCCGCGCCGCCTCGTGGTTCGGATCGAGGCGAATCACCTCCTCCAGGTGAGTCTTTCGCTGCGTGCTCAGTCCCGCCTCCTGGCACCAGGCAGCCATCTCCCAGTGTCCCGCGGCCGTATTGGGAATTTTCGGCAACCGCTCTTCGTACTGCTTCTCGACGTCCTTCTTAACCACGACCCGCTCGACCTGGCTGGGACTGAGCGACAGTCGCACGCCGGTCTCGTCCACAATGATCAGCGGGTCGGTGCGGGCGCGGTCCCGGTTGACCAGCTCCCCTTCAATGCGGCCCCCCGATTTCAGGACCACTACCTCGGCGCTAGCCACGTCGATCGTGACCGCGGAGACTGCTAGCGCCATGGCCCAAGTGACGCCCGCGAGCGATAGAAAACGCCCGATCATCCGATGCTCCCGCGGCCGAGCTGGCGGCATTTAGGTGCGCTAGGACCCCTGGTGTTGGCTCGGGCCGCTGTCCCTCTAGTATACCCACGTTTTGCCCGCAGCAGCAACGAAAGAATCGGCACAATTGGAATAGCCGTGTGCGGCGGGCACGGCTAATCCGGCCGTTTCCGCAGCGTGTAGTGCGCCTCGGCCGGATGAAACACTCCGCCGTCGCCGGTTAGACTTTTGAGCTGGAACTCATAAACGAACCCCTCGCGCAGTTCGGCCAGCTTCAGCGCCACGCGGCGTCGATCAGGGGAGACCGCAATGCCGGTGACCTTTTCGATGCGCCGGTCGAGATCGGGGCCGCCGTAGGCCGGCGTCGATTCGCGGCGATAGGAAGAAATCGAGTAGTTGGCTGAATCGCCAGCTTTCGCGACATCGACCTGGCGGATGAAGTCGACCTCAAAACCGGCTGCAATCGCCCGCACCTGGCCAATGCCGGCGGGAAGCTCGTCGGGGGCGATTCTGACTTGCACCACCTCGCCGACGTTGTTGCCGGCCCCCCAGCCGCTGTCGCGCATGCTGCCGACGTACAGTTCGCCGCGCGGCGAGAGGGCGCACACGACGGGACCGAGAAAACCTTTCTCGGGCGACGAAGGCTCGAGGCTCAGCGGATAGGCGGCCCCTTGATAAGTGTCGCCGACCTGCTGAAGCGTCATGCGCACCAGCCGCCGCGTGTCGTACTCGCAGCCAACGAGGTGCCCTTCCAGCGGGCCGAAAAGCGACTTACCCTCCTTGCGCAGCGGCTGGGGCGTATCCAAAAAGCAAATGCCGTTGACGCTGCGGGTCCATGGGTGCGGAATGTCGATCGCCGGCTCAGTCAGCGGCGGCGCCTGAAAGCCGTTGTCTTTCTTCTCATTGGCGTTGATGAATCCGAAGAACGCCGCCTGCCGCACGTGGTTCAACTCGTTGAACGGGTTGTAGTTTCCCTGGTTGTCGGTGACGAACAGCTCGCCGCGGCGATCGAGCGCCAGCCCCATCGGGAAGCGGTGGCCGGTGGAGACGACGTGCAGGTCGTAGCGCTGCGGATTGTCCCCCGTAGGCATCCGCGGCGTCAGCTTGAGCACCGCGCCGCGAAACTTGGCTGCCGCGGCACTCCGCTTATCTTGCTGGCAGGGGAGGCCTATGAAGTATTCCCCTTGCTGGTTCCGCGGCAAACCGACCGCCCAGTCGTGATAGTCGTCGCTGTGGCCCCAGCCGGAGGCGAGAACCTTCACGCCGCCGTCTTTGACCTCTAAGAGCGCCGCCTTCGTCAGCACGTGCACCGCATCGCCGTCATCGGCAATGCCGTAGGGTGTCGCCAGTCCATCGGCGACAACCCTTACAGCGTCTTCCAAACCGTCGCTGTCGCTATCGCGGGCTGCGATGACCTGGCCCTTGAGGGAGCCAATCAGCAACTGGGGTTCGCCAGCCGCTGACTTCCAGGCCAATCCCGTTGGCATCAGTCCAGCAGGAAGCGGCAGCCGGCGGCCGGTAAATCCGGGGGCGACTTTAACCGGCCCGACGTCGGCCGGGAACACCGGCTCCGGAGCATCGAGCGTGTCGGGCGTCAGGCCCGAGCGATAGTGCAGAACCAGATACATTCCCCGGTGCTGCGCGGTTGTCGGCACGGACGTTGCCGTCCCATTTTCCGACAGCGTCCAGCCGCCCTCCGAGCGACCGTGCAAGACAATCTCCGCTCTCGGCGCCTCAATCATCCGCACGCTCCTTCCGTCCGCCGAGCGCTCCCACTTGGCATTTCCTGGCGCGAGCTGAACCGCGATCGACACTTGCTCGTCCGGCGCGAGCGCGGGGACGATCTTCAGGACGCGTAGAGACTCGGTCCGCCACGACGCGGCATCGCGGCCGGGAAGCCAATGGTCGGATATCTCCACGGCGATCGTCGGCGCAGCCGGACGCTCGGGATCGCCGAAATTCATCCGGTACGTCGCCTGCACGCCCCCTTCGGCCAGCTTGTAGCCGGATAGCGTCGCGTGGTGCTGGCCGTTTCGCAGGGGGACAAGCCTTTTGCCGCCGCGAATGAGCGACAACTCGGCACCGCCGTCTGCGGCCGGCATCACCATCGGCCCACCCGGCTCCCAGTGCCAGCTTTTGCCCTTGGTCCGCTGCCGTGCCGCGTCCCCCAGCCACCACGCGGCCAGCCGCCCTTCGCTCAGGTCGTAGAGAAAATTCTGCCGGTTGGGCAGGCCGATCACGAGCGGATGAACGATCGTCCGCTCGCCGATTTTCACGACGTCGCTGATCGCGATCGGCGGCTCGTTCCGCTCGGCAATGCCGCTGCGGCGGAGGACGCGCACCGGGTTCGGCTCCGGCGGCTCGAAGAGAGGCAGATTGACCACGTGCCACACGGCCGCAAGCTGCGCATCGACCTTGTCGCCCAGGACCCCCTTCACCGGGATTCGCACGCTCGGCATTTCCATTCGCGGCACAATCCGCGACGGATCGGCGACGAAACGGTCGAACCACTCGCGGCGAATTCGCTGGTCGATTTGCGACAGGCCGGGCCCGCGGGCATTGAGCGGCGCCTTGTCCGGAACGACGCTGCCGATCTGGTGGCAGCTCACGCAGCTAAAGCCGTCGGTGGAGACGAGGCGGCCGCCAGCGGCGGCAAGTGCCGGCTCCTGTACCGCCGGCCTCTGGGCCACGGCCGCTCCGCCGGCGGGAATCCGGTCAGCCGTGACGAAGTGCCGCGTCAGCGCGGCCAGCTCCTGGTCGCTTAGCCGGAACCGCGGCATTCGCACGAGCAGGTAGTGCCGATAGGGGGCTGTGCTGCGGCGGATGGCGGCGGCCAGCGCCTCGTCGTGCAACTTGTCGCCGACGCTATTGAGCGACGGCGGAGTCATGGCGGGGATGAGCGGCGCCAGCTCGTCGTGCGCCTGGCCAACGGCGGCCAGCTTGTCGGCTAACTTGGCTGGCAAGGCGGACGCAATCGCGACTTGTCCGTCGCGCGCGTGGCAGGCCAGGCAGTTGTGCGTGACCAGCAGCATGTCTCCGTCGGGCGGCGAATCGATCTGGCCCTGCTGATTCGATCCTCGAAAGAAAGTTTCCAACTGTCGCTGCTGCTCGGGCAACAGCCCGTAGCCCAGACCGGTCTTCGACTCACTGCGTGCCGACGCGCACGACCGCGACCAGTCGAAGCGGTCGTCGAGCTTCACCGTGGCGATCGGCGCTGGCTTGGCCGGCATTTCGGGCAATTCGTGGCACGCGCCGCAGCGGAGCTTCAGGGCGAGCTCCCGCCCGCGGCTGGCAATTTTTGCGCTGGCGTCGAGTCTGGCTGGTGCATCTCTCTGCTTCGTCCTTTGCTCCGCCAGAAATAGCGACAGGCTCGTCCGCTCGTCGCCGGTTAATTCGAACACGGGCATGCGATGGCGCCGGTTGATGGCGGCCGGGTCGGCGAGCCACCGCGCGAAGAAGTCCGCAGGCCGCTTGTCCCCCACCTGCGACAAGTCGCCGCCTCCGAACAGGCCGCTCTCACCCAGTTTTCCCCATTGATGGCAGGACAGGCAACCGAGCGTCAAAAACAGCCGCTCACCTTGTTTGGCACTGGGAGGTTCCTTCTTTGCTTCTTTCTTCTTGTTACTCGTCTGTTTCTCGCCATTCTCATCCTCCGCGGACGGCCCGGCTTGCTCGGCTTTTCGCTCATCGGCGGCATTAGCGGAATCGGGTTTCGGCTTGGGTCGTTTCTCGCCGGGAGGCAGCAAGTAGGCGGCAATCGCCTCCGCGTCATCGCGCGGCAACCCGAGGCTGGGCATGCGCCGCAGAGCCGGCAGCGGCTGCCCGGCGTCTAATTCTTTGGTCTCGTGCCCGCTTTCCATCAGCCAGTCGATCAGCCACTGCGGCTGAATATTCCCGGCCAGATTCGCCAGCGACGGCGCGGGCATGACGGGCTCGCTCGCCTCGTGCTGGTGACATGCCCCGCAGCGGAGAGCCGCCGCCAGCAGCCGGCCGCGCTCGAAATCACTGCTCACCGTCGCTTTGCGGTCGTGCCAAAAAGACCGCGGCGAAATCGGCTCGAGCGCAAACTGCGGCCCGGACCAGAAGAGGGCGATGCGTGCCGACGCCTCGGTTTGCTGAAATTCCACTTCCAGCGGATGGTGGTCGAAGGAAAGCGTCAGCGGCTGCGAAACGGCCCACGCCTCTTTCAGTCGCTGCCGCTGGATGGCCACTTTCCCCGCCAGACGGACTTCGACCTGGCCGGTGGCAAAAACGTGCAGCCGATACTCGCCGGCGCCCTGCGCCAGCAGCAATCCCTGCCAGCGGCTGGTAAACGCCGACTTGCTCAGCCGCGGATCGGGGAGTGTCTCCTTCCAGTCGAACGCGATCGCGTCGTCCAGTCGGCGCGCTTGGCGAGCGGAAGCATCCTCGTACGTCGCCAACAGCCCCGGCAGGTACGGCTGTTCGTCGTCGCCGTCCTGCGCAGCGCACGGCTGGGCCAGCGCGAGAAAAATTGCCAGGCTGCCAAACCAGCGCCATGTGCCGTCACTTTTCTCGAGCCGAAATTTCATCACGCGATGATTGCTCTGCAACTGGTGCTGGCGAATGTCAACTCTGGCGAACCGGACAACAGAGAGCACACGTCCGATTGTAAGAAGGACGCGCCCCAGATTCACTGACGGCGGCAAGAAAATAAAGAGGCCCGGTCGTCGGCCATAAGAGTGCGCCGACGCCGGGCCTTCGCTTGGGGGCAAGTTTAACCCGCAGAAAGATCGCGCGCCATTTTCATTCGAGCGCTATTCCGCCTTCTTCTTTCGCTCCTTGGCGGCCGCTTTGGCCGCTGCCTTCTCCTCGTCGTTCAGTTTGCCGTCGCCGTCCTTGTCAAATTCCTTGATGACGTCCGATTTCTTGGCTCGCTCTCGTTTGCCGCTCTGCGCCTTCTTGGCCAGGGCCATCTCTTCGTCGTTCAATTTGCCGTCGCCATCCTTGTCGAACTTTTCCAGGATTGCTGCGGGGATTTCATTTCCAGCAAACGTAAGGGGCGGTCCAACCTGCGGTCCACCACCGCCGCCCGACGCGCGAATCTTCTGGGCCGCTTCCATGGCCGCCGCCCGCTCGCGGTCGTTCAGCTTGCCGTCACCGTCCCGATCAAATTTCTTCAGGAACTCCTGGAATGCCGGGCCGCCAGCCTGGGCGGCGCCTTTGAGGAATTCCTCCTGTGCCTTGGCTTGCTCCTGAGGGCTGAGGCGGCCGTCTTTGTTCTCGTCGAATTTCTCCAGCAGCCGCTTCATCAGCTCCGGATTGTTCAGCGGTCCGCCGGCTCCCTCGGCAGGCCGTTTGCCGGCTGGATTTTTGGCCTTCCCGTCTTCCGCCAGCGACGGGGACGCCGCCAGCACCATCATCACCACCCAAGCGAGATGCCGTTTCATCACTCTCTCCACCGCGATGCGACCGCCAGCCGACCACGCCCCGCAGAGCGACCCCGCTGTGGCCGAACCACCGATCAGAGGAACAAACCCCGGCGCTGCCCGTCAGGTTTCGCCGGCAAACGAGAAATTTACTCTAGTCAATCGTTCGGGTTCATGGGCGAAAAATCGACCCTCATCAAGCGGCCGGACCGCGCGCCAAGCGAAATGGAAGTCGCAAACGTTGACACCCTAACGGCTTACGCGGACCCGGAAAGCAGCAAATCCAGGTAGCCGCGCCGCTCCTGACCGGTCAGTCCCACAGCGGCGGCCAGCGACGCCAGGCAAGCCTTGGCGCCGCCTAGTTCCTTCTCGTCGGCCAGCAGCTCGATCTCCAGATAGCTCCCCAGCCCCGTCACGTCATCAAGTGCCAAATGAATCGTCCGACCCTCCCAAGGAATTTCGCCGGGGATGCGGTGCTTGCGAACTTCGTACACGCGGCGAAATCCGAGGACTTCGAGCAGCTCTGCAAACTGTGCAAATCCCGCGTCGCCGGCAGCCAGTGGCAGCTCGATCTCCCGCCGCGTCTTGGTCGCAGGGTCGAGCTTGGGACCCTTATACGTCACGAAGTTATCTTGGCCGACGCGGCGAATCCGTAGGGCTTCGTCCGTCTCCTTGAAATTGCGGCTGGGATGCGAGAAATAGACGTCCGCCTGTTTGATTGGCGTGCCGAATGTTGCCCCCAGTTCGACCAGCGACTGTCGCACGGTGGCAGGCTCTCTCATCGGGAACTTCTGTTCGACTTCGAGCTGCATGATGGACTCAGCGTTCAGCGGACCGAATTCGGAACCGGGAAACTGGCCGCCACCTGCATTCTGCACTCTGCATTCCGCACTCCTATAATACCTCATCCCCGCTGGCCGAGCTTTCCATGCCTGATCTGATTGCCCAGGGCGCCGAGCCGCAGCAGCGCTGGCGGCGTCCATTATCTCTCGATGTGCCGCACGTGATCGGCCGCAGCGCCGGCCCGTGGGCAGTCCCCTGGGACGAGCGGATCTCGCGCCACCATGTGGAAGTGCGCCTGGCCGGCGCCAAATTGCGCGTCAGCGTGCTCGACTCGGCCCGCAACCCGGTTTTTTTTCGCGGCCGCAAGACCGACGAATTCGAGATCCGGCCCGGCGAACATTTTGTCATTGGCGGCACCACGTTCACACTGGCCGACGAGCGCGTGCACGTTTCTCTGGAAGTGCCGTTGCCCGAGCACGAGCGGACTTTCACCGTGGAAGAGCTGCGCCGCCGTCCGTACGAGCAGGCCGATCAGCGGATTGACGTCCTCAGCCGACTCCCCGACATCATCAGCGGCAGCTCCACCGACAACGAGATGTTCGTGCGGCTCGTGAACCTGCTCCTCTCCGGAGTGCCGCGGGCAGCGGCAGCGGCCATCGTGGCGGTTCCGTCATCGATTGTCGCTGTCGGGCTGAACCCTGAACCCCGAACCTTGAACCCTGTCTCCGTCTTCCACTGGGACCGCCGCATCCTCTCCGGCACGGAGTTCCGCCCCAGTGAACGGCTGATTCGTCGCGCCGTGGAATCCGGAGAAAGCGTCGCGCACGTGTGGAGCGGCGAGAAGCCCCGCGGCGGCGAATACACGCTCAGCGAAGGGGTCGATTGGGCGTTCTGCGTTCCCATTCCCGGTGATTCCTGCCCCGGCTGGTCGCTGTACGTCACCGGCGGCTTCGACGCCGACGCGCTGGCCGCCCACCGCGGCGATCCGGAATCGCTCCGCGACGATATCAAGTTCACCGAGCTAACCGCGGCCACGCTCAGCGCGCTGCGCCAGTCGCGGCTGCTGGCCGGTCGCCAGGCATCGCTGGCACAATTCTTTTCTCCCGTCGTCCTCTCCGCGCTCGAAGGCCGCGATCCCGAAGAAGCGCTCGCTCCCCGCGAGGCCGACGTCACCGTCCTGTTTTGCGACCTCCGCGGCTTCTCGCGGCATTCGGAGCGGCACGCCGACCACCTGCTGGAACTGCTCCAGCGCGTCAGCCAGGCCTTGGGGGTGATGACCAGGCACATTCTCGACGAGGGGGGCGTCGTCGGCGATTTCCACGGCGACAGCGCGATGGGCTTTTGGGGCTGGCCGCTGCCGCAAAGCAATGCCGTCGAGCGCGCCTGCCGGGCGGCCTTGGCGATCCGCTCGCAGTTCGCAACGTTCAGCGCGGATTCGACGCCGCCGGCACTGGCCGATTTTCGCGTCGGCATCGGCATCGCCAGCGGGCGGGCCGTGGCCGGCAAGATCGGCACGGTCGATCAGGTGAAAGTGACCGTCTTTGGGCCGGTGGCCAATCTTGCAGCGCGGCTGGAAGGGCTGACCAAGGTGCTGCGCGTGCCGATCCTGATGGACGCGGCGACCGCGGCAACGGTCCGGGCCGGCGTGCCGCGGGAGGTGGCCCGCCTGCGGCGGCTGGCGAAAATCAAACCGCCGGGCATGGAGACGGCGGTGGAAGTGAGCGAGCTGCTCGCGCCTGCTGCCGAGTATCCGCAGCTTACCGACGAGCACCTGGCGGCATTCGAGTCGGCCGTCGAGGCTCTGTATGCCCGCGACTGGGCTGGCGCCTTGCAGCTTTTGCACCGCGTTCCGCCCGACGACCTGGCGAAGGATTTTCTCACCGTCTTCATCGCCCAGCACAACCGGACGCCGCCGGCGGATTGGGACGGGATTGTGGCGATACCCACGCGGTAAGCTGTCGAGAGGACACACATGTCCAATGACATGCCATTAGCGAAGAGCTCATGGCGGCTCCGCTGTT
>DASRJB010000915.1:0-2847 GCA_035649715.1 Pirellulaceae bacterium | reverse complement strand
GTGTCGCCCGACCAGACCCAGCCGCCCCACTGGGCGACGCCCAGGTGGCCGTTGCGGTGCAGGCTCCAGGGCCGCTCGCCGGGCCGCGTCGAAAGCGGCCCCTGATAATAAAGCTGATGCCGCTTGATCCGCTCGAACTGGTTGAACCAGTCGCCCTCGTCGGGCCACCAGGCATCGACGCCCGCGGTCTGCAGCTCGACGTGCTGCTGCCAGTAGTTTTGGATGTGCGAGTCGTCGAGCGTCGCGCCCTGCTTCGCCGGGATCGTGCCCTGCAGGCTCGGCAGCCGGTCGCGCTGATACGGAACGATGTGCGTGACGACCTTCACATGCTTCGCATGCAAGTCGGCGAGCACTTGCTTCGGGTCGCGCTCGAAGACCCGCGGGTTGAACGTGAACGAGGGCTGCCGTGTGTTCCAGCCGGTCGGCGTAAATCCAGTCCCGAGATAGATGACCGCATCGACGGGGATTCTCTTCTCGCGAAACGTATCGACGACGTTCAGGATCAGGGCCTCGCTGGACAAGTTCCTATCGACCAGCTCGCGGTGCGACTGCATGTACCCGAGCGCCCACTTGGGCGGCAGCACGGCCGGGCCGCTGATGACCGAGAGGTCCTTCATGAACTTCGCCGGCTCGTGCGCGTCGCACACGAACAGGTCGTACGCGCCTTTGACGAGGCTCTCGACCGGCGGGCGGCCTTGCACCTGCGCGGTATAGGACTGCCGCCCTTTGCCGCGCTGCGGGACCGCCGCCGGATCAGGCGGCTGCCAAGGCGTGAACACACCGCGTCCGGTATCGCGCAGATCGACCTGACCCCAGGGCGTGGCGATGAATAGCCCCCAGCCTTCGGTGCCGATCATCAGCGCGACCGGGTTGCGCGAGCCGTAGGCATCGGACTGCCACCGCGGGCGCATGTCTTCGAGCCGGCCGCGACGGTCGAACTCGATCGGCAGCGTGCGGAAGTTGCCCCGCGGCAAGGGTCCGCCTTCTCCCATTCCCAGCACCGGCTGGCCGCCGAGCTGAAACGCCAGACTGCCGTCCTCCTGGAACGTGAGTGTCTGAATTTTCTTCCCGGCGGCCGATGCCACGATCGTCAGCGGGTCGGGACGGACTTCGACGTCGATGCCGCCGACGCGGGCCTTCACCGACTCGCTGATCTCCCGCAATCGAATCACCGGCGCGGCGTACTCCCGCTCGGCCAGCGCCGGTGTGAACGGAAACTCCGGCTGAAAGCTGAGCGGCTTCAGCGTCACTCGGATGCTGTGCTCGCCCGCCGCGCGAATGTCAAGCTGCGCCGGCTCGTTGTTGGTTTTGATATCGGCGGCGTGGCTGACGGCGGCAGCGGCAACCGTGCCGAGGGCGAAGGCGAGTGCGAGCCTGGACATGATTCGCTCCTTGCGGCGATTACACGAAACCGTAGAGCAAGCGTCCACAAGCGAGGAGCTTATGCTACGCGCGGCCTTCATTATTAGCCCCCTGGTTGGGCGAGGGCGAACGCGCCTTTTTCCGCATTTTTCGGTCGCAACTCCTGATGTGCCATTGGCTTGCGGCAAAGGCAGCCGCAGGCCGTTAAATACTACTTATTACACTTAGAGAACGCGGTCGCCGCCCGCATGAGCCTCAAAGCCGCGACCATTGGTCGCGGTCTAGCGGCTTCCGCGCGCGGCTGCCGTAGAGTCGGCTTGCCGGGGCCAAAGACTCCCGCCCCTCCAGCAGCCAGCCGCCGCTTCCAGAGCTCCCGCCGGCCCAGTTCGACGAGTCCGGGCCATTCTTCCTCGTGCTGCGCCTGGCAGCCTGCCGCGCCTGCGTCGGAAGGACGAAGGCCCATCCGCCACGGCGCACCGGGAGTCCACATCGTCCGAGCAGTTTAGCAAGCCGATTGAGCGCTGAAAAGCAACTTGTGTACATTTTTATTAAACTGCCGGCGCCGCGCATCGCCGCAAGCGTATATAGGGTACAGGATTACACAATCCGCGCTCGACGTAAGTCGTGAAAAACTTTTTTTTGCGCCTGCCGAGAAATGGACTAGGTTGGTCCATTTCAGAGCTCCCACGGCCGGGGGAGCGCGGGAGATTTGAAGATGCCCAGCGTTGGAAGTCGGCCGTGAAAGCGGCGCAGCGTCAGGTAAGAGTCCACGAGCACCGACTCAAGCGACCGGCACGCCTTCGCTTCGCGTCCGCTCGGCAAACATCTCGCTCAGCCGGCGGGTCATCGGTCCGGGCTGGCCGTTGCCGATCGGGCGGCCGTCGATCTTCGTGACCGGGGCGAGCTCGCCCATCGTGCCGGTGCAGAAGACTTCGTCGGCCCGGTAAAACTCGGTCAGCGAAAGGTCGCGCTCGGAGCAGGGGACCGATTGCTGGCGGCAGATCTCCAGCACGACGGCCCGCGTAATTCCTTCCGGGCAAGCGACGGTGCGGGGCGTGGCCAGCTCCCCGCGGCTGACGAGGAACAGGTGTGTCGCGTTGGTCTCGGCGACGAAGCCGCGGGTGTCGAGCATCAGGGCGTCGTCGGCCCCGGCGACGTTCGCCTCGATCTTGGCCAGGATCGACTGGACCAGGTTGTTGTGGTGGATTTTGGGATCGAGACAATCCGGCGGAAAGCGGCGGACGCTGCTCGTGACGAGCGACAGGCCCGCTTTGTCATAAACGGGTGGCTTGTGCTCGGCGAGCACGATCAAGGTCGGACCGGCCTGGTTCAGCCGCGGGTCCATGCCGCTGGTGACTTTCACGCCGCGGGTCAGCGTCAGGCGGATGTGAACGCCGTCGGTCATCTGATTGGCGGCCAGCGTGCGCTTGATCTGGCCGATGATTTGCTCGTGCGTCGGAATTTGGGTGAAGGCGAGGGCCAGAG
>DASRJB010000914.1:0-8743 GCA_035649715.1 Pirellulaceae bacterium | reverse complement strand
TCGGTAGCCGATAGTCGGTAGGTCAGTGATGAGTGGTGGTGCGTGGTATTCGTACTGAGTACTCAGCATGGAAACCGACCACCGACTTACCGACCACCGACCGACCGACTCCCCGACTCCCGACTCCATGCCCGGAAGACTCGCGCGATTATTGGCCGATTATGTCCCGCTCTGGCATCGGCTAATGCGCCTGCCGGGGCAGCTGTTTGCAATCAGCCCGTTTGACGGCGACAGCCGGCCCAGCCGCGTGCGGCTCTTTCAGCCCGGTTCGGGCCGGCCAACGCTGCCCTTTCCGCATCCCTGGAACTACGACCAGCCGATCCGCATTCTGGAGTCGTACTTCTGGGGCGCGGAGAGCGAGACGGGCCCGGGCCGCCACAACCGCTATCTCGACATACCGGGATGTGCGCCGATCCTGGTCACCCGCGATCCCGCGATGATCCGCGCGATCGCGGCGGAAACGGGCGACCGCGACGGGCAATTCGACCGCGACACGCTGCCTTCGACCGGCATCGCCCGGGCGACTGGCTCGGACACGCTGCTCTTCGCCAATGGGCCGCTCTGGCGGCGGCAGCGGAAGCTTGCCGCCTCGCCGTTCGGCAAGACGACGCTCTTTCAGCCGGAGATGTTCCACGAGTTCGCCGCCACGTTTCGCGGCACGATCGTGCGGCGGCTGGGCGTGCTCCGCGAGCACCTGCAAAGCAGCGGCAAGTCGTCGGTCCGCGTCCCGCTGGAGCCGGAGATCAAGGCGGTAATGCTGGAGATGCTGGCCAACAACTTCTTTAGCGCCGAATTGAGTTACGAGCAGGTGCGAAACCGCTATGTTCCGGCCCTGGAGCGGGTGATCGACCACATCGTAAGCGATACCGTGACGAACAAGCTGGGTCTTCCGATCTCGTGGCTGCCGAGCTTCACGCGGCGGATCGCACAGACCAAAGCCGACTACGCCTGCTTCGACGAGCTGACGACCCTCGTGCTCGCGCCGCGAAAGGAAGGCAAGGGCCTCTGGAGGCAATTCAAGTCCGACGCACCGGACGCGGCGCTCCGCAGCAACCTCAAGGTGTTCCTGGCGGGCGCCCTGGAGGCGACGACCTCCTTCGCCAGTTGGGCCCTGGCGCACCTGGCGCGGAACCAGGCGGCCCAGGAGAAGGTCTATCAGGAAGTGAAGGACGTGGACGACTACAACCCCGACAACTTGGACGCCGCACGCTACCTGGGGCAGGTGCTCGATGAAACCCTGCGGCTGACTCCCTCGCTCTACTTTCTGCCGCGGCGGGCCACGGCGGATACCTGGGTGGAAACCGCCGACGGCCGGAAGATGTTCATTCCCCGCGGCACGCACATCCTCCTCGACGTCTGGCACGCCAACCGCCACGAGGACCACTGGGGCGCGGCGGTCACCGGCTATCCCGCGAGCGAATTCGTGCCTGAGCGTTGGACCAACCTGGCCGAACAGGGCCGGGGCTCCAAGGAGATCCTGCACTTCGGCTTCGGCCACGGCCCCCGCGTTTGCCCCGGCAAGCACCTGGGCCAGCTCGAAGTCGGCCTCGTCGTCGGCGCAGTCGTGAAGATGTTCCGCTTCCAGGCCGTCCATCAGGGCAACCCCGCCAAAGCCGGCGTCTCTACCAAGCCGCAGGACGGCACGCTTGTCGAGTTGCAGTTGCGGCAGAATTCACTGCGATGAAGCCAGGCTTGGTCCTGCAGAGAATTCCCGCTTTACACGCTGAATGTTCCCTTGCTTGTCCTTCACGGAGACTGTCAGCGTTCCCTGCGGCAAGTCGTCGATCGGCCTGGCCAGCTTCAGCTGCCAGCGATTGCCCGGTAGGGCGGTGAACTTTGAGGCGAGGTTTTCGCCCGCGGCGGCGCCATCCACCGGGAAATCGGCGACGACGGTGAAGCTGCCAGGATCCAAGCCCGTGTAGGCGTCGGCCATGCCGATGAGAATGTGCGAAAGCAATTTGTTGCCGCCCTCTCGCGGCAAAGTAACCGCCAGCGTCGGCCGCTGGTCGTCGCACATCCAACCGTAGCTGCGGCTGCCGGCCTGCGCCGGGTCGTACCGCGGGTCGAGGTCGATTGGGCAGCCCAGGTCGATCCAGCGGACAATCGTGCGGCGGTCCTCGTCCGACAGCGGCTGCACCTTGCCGGCCTTCACCGCTTCGGGCGGCGGCATGGTGCTGCCCGAGAAATCGCGGTCGATGCTCCGCGAGCGGACGAACTGAGCCAGCGCCTTTTCGTCGCTGTAGTCCAGCTTCTCGATCGGCCGGCCGCCGGGGCCGACCAGCGACTTCAGATCGCCGACCTTCTTGAGCGACGGAAAATCGTCGTCCGACCAGCCGTCGAGCCGCCGGCCATAGAGCTTCCAGACCAGCCAGCTGCGGCGGGACTGATACATGGTGACGTACGGGCTGGCCGCCTGCGGTGTAGCCATCGCGCCGGGCGGCGAGGGGGCGTAGCGCTTCCACGCCGCAAGCCGGAAATAGGTGTTTGGCACTTGCACCTCCGACACTGCGTCGGCTCCGAAGGCGGTCTGCTTGCCGAGGTCGTCGTCGTCGAGCACCAGGCCGCCCGGCGGCTCGGCCGCTTGGTGCGTGTGGCAGGCGACGCAGCTCTTGGCCAGGATCGGCCGGATGTCGCGAAAATACTCGACGTTGGCCACGCCGCCATCGGCGTACCGCAAGCCCGTTTTATCTGCGGCGTCCCACTGCCGCTGCGACTCGTCGCGGCCTTTGTCGGTCACCAGCGGCGTCTTGCCCGTGGTCAAGTCGAACAGCCGATAGTCGCTCAGCGCGGCGGCCGTCTGCTCGAACGGCGTCGGCTTCTGGCTGTGGGCGTGGCAGCCGCCGCAGTCGTAGCGGACCTCGCCCGGCCGCAGTTGGTGCCACGTCTGGGCCATGGTCAGCGTCATGCCTTCCTTGTCGATCAGCTGGAACGTGAACGACTGGTCGGCGGGAATTTTGGCCAGGAAGCTCGTGTCCGGATTGCCGTCGGGATCGAGCGGCTCCGGCTTGCCGCCGGAGAACTTCCGCACGGGAATCTCGCCCAGGATTCGCAGCCGCTCCAGGCCGTGGCTGCCATAGCGCGGCGCGCCGTCGCGGCCGCGGCCCTGGATATCGGTCCGCGGCTCCTGGGCGACAATGCGGATGGCGTGGATTTCGCTGTTGTCGTAGAGGCCGGCGTCGGAGCCTTGCAGGCCCCAGTTGGTCCGCCACGGCGACCAGTACCACTCGCTCGGATTCTTCGGGCGGGCCACCGCGGTGACGCTGCCTTCGGGCACGACGCCGCCGGGGGCGCTCTCGCGTTTGTAGAGGCTGGACGTTCCCACGAGCCCGAACGGCGTGCCCTCCGGAAGCGCCGGGTTCTTGTGGCCGTCGTTCTTGTGGATCAGCCGCTTCGGCTCTTTCACGCCGTAAATGCGTTCGTACGAAACAAGCGGCCGCGGCCACTGCTCGTTGTATTTCGGATCGTTTTTGATGAGCAGCATGTCGCCGGGCTGGCCGGTCGGCTTGCCGCCGCGGATGAGGCAGAGCCCGGAGTCGATTTGCTTGGGGACCATGAACTCGCGGACCGAGCCGCTGGAGCCGCCGATGGGGCCGAGCGTCCAGGCCACGAGCAGATGGTTGTCGGGCGCGCCGCAGGGATGCGTCACCTTGCCGATCCGCGGCGAGTTTTCGTCGGCGAGGATCGCCGGCGGCGACGGCCGATCCTCCCAGTGAATCCAGGGCGTGATCAGCTCCATCCCCGCGGGCGAGAAGGGGACGGCGTGGGCCTGCTGGCGGCCGTCGGCCCCCAGGAACGAGACGCGGTTGCGCGGGTCCTCGCGATTTCCCGGGCCGAACGCGGGCTGGCCCGCGGGCGGAGTCTCGGGCAGCTTGAGCAGCGTGCCAAAGCCTTTCTGGTTCTGGTTGTAGTATTTCTCGATGACGATCGAGCCGTCGGAAAGTTGCGTCTGAAAGTGGTAGGCCGAGGGCGCGCCGTCGTTTTCGAAGGCGCTGATGACCGGGTTCCAGTTCGTGCCGTCGGGGTGGATGCTCCAGATGCCCCACATGATCGCGTTGTGCAGGGCGTGCGATTCAAGCGTGCTGAACAGGACGCGGCCGTCGCGGAGGATTACCGGGTGCAGGGCGCAGGCGATGTTGAGGTAGCCGACCTGCTCGATGTTGCGGCCGTCGTCGTCCATCAGGTGCAGCTGCAGCGTCTGCCGCGGATAGGCCCGCGGCGGCACGTGAGCATTGCGGTTGCTCGTGTACAGCACCTTGCCGCCGGGGATCGGGCACGGTCCCAGGTTATAGACGCCGTACGAGAGGGCGGTCTTGCCTTCCTCGGGCGTGCGGTAGTCGCTCGACCACGGGGCGGCCCCGGTGTTCGGCGTGAAGGTCTGGTCGGTCAGGCGGACGATCTTTCGCGATGGCACGTGAACCCGAAAGATGTCCGAGCCGGTGTGCCGCGAGTCGATGAATTTGGCGTAATAGACCGACTGGCCGTCGAACGAGACATAGGGGTCCATTACCGAGCCGTCCGCGCCGCTGACCAGCACCTCTTCGCTGCCGTCCGGATGCAGCAGCATCAGGTCGGCCCCGGGCTCCATCGTGGTCGGCCGCGAGAACTCGGCCCAATCGGCCTCCTTGCCGTCAGTCCGCCGCAGGCCGCGGACATAGACGATGTCGAAGTCGTAGCGGACCGACTTGTCGCTCGAAATGTGCGGCGGCTCGATGCTCAGGCGGATGTCGCGCCGCGGCTCCTGGGCCAAACAACAAGTCGCTACCAGCAACGCAGCGACGAAAGGGCCGAGGATCGGTTTGGGCAACATCGTTCCACTCCCGGCAGGTAAGTTGGGAGCACAAGGCGGGCGTCAACAATCTAAAGCCGCCGGCGCGGCGGTGTCAAAGCAAATGCCGCCCGCCGCTGGGATATACTGAGCGGCAACACCCGGAGGCAGCGCCATGATCCGCAGCTGGCTGATGAGCATCGCGATGTTGATTGCGGCGCAGTCCGCGGCTCGCGCCGAACAGTTCGTCCTCTTCGACGTGACGTTCACCTTTACCAAGGAGGACGCCGACAATTCGAAGCCGAGCAAGTCGCACTTCTATGTCAAAGGCGACATGCTTAACCCCAATCGCCCCAAGGATTGGACGACGCCGGTCGATTACCAGAGCGGCACCGTCCACATCCGGGCCGAGGTCCTCGAGAAGCCCGCCGGCGGCGAGCCCACCACCTGGACCCTCTGCTACATCCCCAACAAGGGCCAAAAGAACGGCTATGGCTGCACGGGCACCGACCTGTACCGCGAGAAGGGCGTGTACGAAAAGGACGTCTCGATGAAGTCGTTCTGGCAGAACGACTCGATCGTCTGGTCCGAGGGCATCAAGCAGATGGACCTGGTCATCAAGGACGGCAGCGGCGGCAGCGGCCACGCCCACAAGCGGCCCGATCACGAAAAGTTCTTCCCGACGAAAATGCGGATTACGATGATTCAGGTCTCCGCAGGCGCGAAATATGATCCCAGCCTCGTTCCCAACCTGCCGGCGTCCAAGCCCTAGCTGGCTCGTCTTGTTCAGTGCAATCGTCGCCGCCTGGCCGGCGCTGCTATCGGCCGCCGAGCCCGCGCGCATTCCCTGGACCACCTCGCGGGTCACCGGCTCGCCTGATCCGCCTCCGCCCTTCAAGGTCGTGCGGGCCTTCCCGAATTTGAAGTTCGACAAGGCCTTGCTGCTGGCCCGCTGCCCCGGCAGCGACCGGCTGTTCGTCGGCGAGCAGGCGGGCGTGCTCTATTCGTTCCCGAATCGGCCGGACGCCAAGGCCGAGCTGTTCTGCGACCTGCGGAAGGAGCTGACGACAATCGCCCGGCATCCCGACGCGAAGGGCATCGAGGCCGTATACGGGCTGGTGTTCCATCCGGATTTCGAGAAGAACCGCCAGTGTTTCGTCTGCTACACGCTGGAGCCCAAGAGCGGCATCCGGAACCTGCCGGAGGGCTCGCGGGTGTCGCGATTCACGGTCACGGCCAGCGATCCGCCGCGGATCGACCCGGCCAGCGAGGAGATCGTCATCACTTTCCTCCAGGGCGGCCACAACGGCGGCGACCTGCACTTCGGCAAGGACGGGATGCTCTACATCTCGACGGGCGACGCGGCGAACCCCAATCCGCCCGACCGCCACGACACGGGGCAAGACATCTCGGACCTGCTCTCGTCGGTCCTCCGCATCGACGTGAATCGCAAGGACGCGGGATTGAACTATGCCGTGCCGCCCGACAATCCTTTCGTCGGAATGCCGAAGGCGCGGCCCGAAGTCTGGGCCTACGGCTTTCGCAATCCCTGGCGGATGAGCTTCGACCGCCTGACCGGCGAATTGTTCGTCGGCGACGTCGGCTGGGAATTGTGGGAGCTGGTCCACCGCGTGGAAAAAGGCGGCAACTACGGCTGGGCCGCGATGGAAGGTCCGCAGCCGATCAAGTCGGAGCCGGTCGGGCCGACGCCGATTCACCCGGCCGCGATCGAGCTGTCGCACACGATCGCCTGCAGCATCACCGGCGGCTACGTCTATCGCGGCCAGAAATTTCCGGAGCTCGTTGGGGCCTACGTCTTCGGCGACTGGGAGACCCGCCGCCTGTGGGCCGCCCGCTTCGAGGGCGACCGCCTGAAAGAGATGCCCGAGATCACGCGGCCCACCGTCCGCTTCGCCGCCTTCGGCGAAGACAACGCGGGCGAGCTTTATTTCCTCGACTACGACAGCGGCACGCTGCACACGCTCGAGCGCAACGACGGCGGCTCGCAGAACGCGGATTTTCCAAGGGCGCTCTCGCAGACGGGCCTGTTCGCATCGGTCAAGGACCATCAGCCGGCGGCCGGCGTGATACCGTTTTCGCCGAACAGCCGGCAGTGGCTGGATGGGGCGACTAGCGAGCACTTCTTCGCGTTCCCGGGCGAGTCGTCGGCTACGCTCTACGAGTCGGGAAGGCCGGTTCCGGGGCTCGTTTACTGGCACAACTTCCGCCTGCACTTTCCCAAAGACGCGGTGCTGGTGCGGACGATTTCCCTCGGCGGCAAGCGGCTGGAGACGCAGCTGATGCACTTTGCCGGCGAGGACTGGCGGGGCTACACCTACGTCTGGCGCGACGACCAGACCGACGCCGACCTGGCTCCCGCCGACGGCGCGGAGAAGGAAGTGCAGCTCGGCGGCCAGAAGCGCACCTGGCAATTCCTCAGCCGCAGCCAGTGCCTGTCGTGCCACAGCAACCAGTCGGAGTATGCACTGTCGTTCCTGCCCGAGCAGCTGAACCGACTCGGCACTGACGGCCGCAACCAGCTCGTGTCGCTGACCGAGGCGGGATACATCCGCCGTGTCGGCAACAATGGCCAGGCTCAGCCCCCGTTCGATGGCGCCACGGCCGCTCGTCAGAAGAGCGTCACTGATCCAACCGACGAGAGCCAACCGCTGGACGCGCGGGCCCGCGGCTACCTCCATGCCAACTGCGGCCACTGCCACTCCGACCACGGCGGCGGGGCGGTCGCCCTGCGGCTCCAGTTCCAGACGCCGGCGGGCGAGCTGAACGCGGTGGACGCGAAGCCCACGCGCGGCGACTTCGGACTGCCAGACGCAGCGATCATCAAGCCGGGCGATCCCTACGCCAGCACGCTTTTCTTCCGCATGGCCAAGTTCGGCCGCGACCGGATGCCGCACATCGGCTCGGAGTTGCCAGACGAAGCGGGGCTCGCGCTCATCGAACCATGGATCGCCGGCATGAAGGAAGGTCCCACCGTGTTCTCGCCCGATGGTGCTGATTTGTCCAATCCGCGGACGGCCCTCATGGCGGCCCGCAAGATAGGACGCGGCGACTTGCCGCCCGCCGAGCGGGAAGCGCTGCTCGCGCACGCGGCGAAGCTTGCGCCCGGGCCGGTTCGCGACCTGTTCGACGGCTATCTGCCCGCCGACGAAAAAGGTAAGCGGCTCGGCTCCAGCCCGCGGCCGGCGACGATTCTCGCGTTGCACGGCGACGCGAAGCGTGGCGAAGCCCTGTTCTGGTCCATGGCGGTCAACTGCGGCAGTTGCCACAAGATCGGCGAGCGCGGAACCTCGCTGGGGCCGGACCTGTCGGCGATCGGCAAGCTCCGCGCGCGGGACGATTTGCTGCAGAGCCTGCTGGAGCCGTCGCGGCGGATCGAGCCCAAATTTGCCGCTTATCTGGCCCGCGCGTCAGGAGGCAGCGTCGTCACCGGCCTGGTCATGAAGCGCGACGCAGGCGGCGTCGTGCTCCGCGACGCCCAGAACAAGGAAGTCGCCTTGGCGGCGGAGGAGATCGATCAGATGCAGCCGTCCCGCCGCTCGCTCATGCCCGACGGCCAGATGGCGGGCCTGACGCCGCAGGAAGCAGCCGATTTGCTGGAGTACCTCGCCACCCGCCAGTAGCCATGCGCCGCCTCCTGAGCTATGCCGCGCTCCTGTTGCTGGCCGCCCTTTCCCGGGCGGCGAACGGAGAGGAAGCGGTCGAGTTCGCGCGGGACGTGCAGCCGACCTTGCAGCGGCACTGCACGAAGTGCCACGGCGGCGTGCGGCGGGAGGCGGGATTGAGCCTGCTCGCGCCGGGCGGCGTCGGCGAATCAGGCAAGCCGCTGGTCGTCGCGGGCAAGCCGGACGAGAGTGAGCTGCTGCGCCGCGTCTCCAGTGCCGACGCCGACGAGCGGATGCCAGCCGAGGGTCCGCCGCTGTCGGCCGCGGAGATCGCCGCGCTTCGCCGCTGGATCGA
>DASRJB010000913.1:0-6423 GCA_035649715.1 Pirellulaceae bacterium | reverse complement strand
ACAGACTGCCTCGGCGAGCGGGGGGCGTCAGCCCGCCGATGCCGTGCCGCTCAAGGAACTCCTCGCCCGCGCCGACCTCAAAGACTACGCGAGCTGGCTCGCCGCTGCTGCCCGCGGCGACCGGGCGGTGAAGGCCCGCCTGTCCGAAGTCGATCGCTGGGCCGACGCGACGCTCGACAAGTGGTACGGGCAAAATCGCAAGCGCGAGCCGCACTTTGCCGAGGCCCTGCACGCCGCCCGGCAGATGCTGCCGGATGCGGAATCGAAACTGCTGGAGCTGCTGGGCAATCGCACGCAGCCGGCGGTGGCCCGTGCGACCGCAGCCCTGGAGATCGGCGCGTATCTGGAGCCCGCAGGCGCGGTCGCCAATGCGCTGCGGAAGGCGGCAGCCGAAAGCGATCCCCAGCTCAAGGCCGCGGCCATCTTGAGCCTGCAGCCCGACGGCAGCGATGCCACGATCTCCGTGCTGGCGGCCATGCTGTCGCCCAAGGAAACGCGGCTGGTGCGCACCGAGTCGGCCCGGGCGCTGGTGCAAATGACGCCCGACCGCTTGACCGGTGAGGAGCGGGCGGCATTTCGCGAAGCGATCGAGGAGTGCATCCGCGGCGTGATGGAGGCCAGCGACCGCAGCGCCAGCCACCTCAATATCGCCGCGATGTACGAAGGCCTCGGCAACCTTCAAGGCGCGGAGGAAGCGTATCAGACGGCCCTCAAGGTCGAGCCGCGGGCGGTCGGCGCGCGGGCCAACCTCGCCGCTTTGTACGAACAGCAGATCGAGATGGCCCAGCGCCGGGGCATCGAGCGGGCCCGCAGCGGCGACCGGGCCGGCGCGGAGCAGGAAATGGCCGCCGTGGCCCACCTGCTGGAAGTCGTGCCTCGCCTGCGGGCCGAAGAACTCGAGTTGCTGGAGCGGGACTTGATGCTGGCTCCGCACCTGTCCGCCGTCCTGGAGCGGACCGGCCTCATTCGCTACACCGTCGGCTGGCGCAAGGAGGCCGAGTCGGCGCTGCTCACTGCGTCGCTTATGGAGCCCCGCAATCCGCTCTACCTCTTTCACCTCGCGGTGCTCTATCGGGACACCGGCCGGCCGGAGCAGGCGGTTCCACTCGCTGGCCGGCTGCTCAAGCTGCGTCCGAACAACCCCAGCTTCCAGCATTTCGCCCGTGAGCTGGCCCAGCCGATCGGTCCCGCGCCACCGTAGGGAGCATCCAGAATGGACCACACTAGTCCATTCCGCTAGCGGGTGCGAAAAAAACTTACGTCAATTCGCCGGAGCGGAAGTGCCCGGTGGGACTGGACTTACGTCGACGCCTTTCGGCGCAAGTTGGCACATCATGAACAAAATGTGTGCAAGTAGCTTGCCAACCTCAGGATTGCGCGGATAATGCGGTCTGGATACCACGTCGTTTGCTCGGCGAACAGAGCCGCAGAGCGGTGCCTTGGTGGCGGCCTGTAATCCGTACTCACCCGTGCCGAGCGTTGTGGTATGGACGCTCTTTCTCAATTCGCTCAGCGCTGAATTTTTCGCCATGGCGAAAAATTCAAGTCCAGACGCCGTCGGCAGTTACGCCGAGCGGCGCGAATTATTCGCCAGCTCCCCAGGTATCGGGCCCGTTTGGCGAATTATTCGGCGTGCTTTGGAACGAGCCTGAGGCCGCAAGTCTAGCCGGCGACACAACTTAGGGCCACTGCGTCAATTCGAGTACGGCCGATTAATTCGCCACGGAGCCCGCCGACCTGGCGAAAAACGAATCCGACCATGCAGGCCTTGCAGATCGTAGCCCCGAAAGAGCTTCAGCTCATCGAGCAGGCGGAGCCGGCCCAGCCGCGGGCCGGCGAGGCGCTGGCCCGGGTGCATTGCGTGGGGATTTGCGGCACGGATGTCAGCGCCTACCTGGGCAAGATGCCGTTCGTGACCTTTCCGCGGATCCTGGGGCATGAGCTGGGCGTGGAGGTGCTGGCGGTCGGTGTGGGCGTTACCAACGTCAAGGCGGGCCACCGCTGCTCGGTCGAGCCGTACATCAACGACCCGGACAGCTATGCCAGCCGCCGCGGCCGGCCGAATTGCTGTGAGCGGCTGCAAGTCCTGGGCGTACACACCGACGGCGGCATGCGGCCGCGGATTATCGTGCCGGCCCGCAAGCTGCATCCCGCATCGAAGCTGACCTTCGAGCAGCTCGCCCTGGTCGAAACACTGGCCATCGGCTGCCACGCGGTGGCCCGCAGCGGCCTGGCGGCGGGCGAAACGTGCCTGATCATCGGCGCTGGGCCGATCGGCCTGGCGACGCTGGAGTTCGTCAAGCTGGCGGGGGCGCGGCCGATCGTCGTCGATCTGAGCCAATCGCGGCTGGATTTCTGCCGCCGCATGATGGGCGTCGAGCACGTCCTGCCAGTCGATGGCCAGCTCGAGCGCCGCTTGCGAGACGTCGCCGGCGGCCAATTGCCGGAAGTGGTGATCGACGCGACCGGCAATCCGCAGTCGATGTCGGCCGCGTTCGGTCTCGTCGCGCCCGGCGGCCGGCTGGTTTATGTCGGCCTGACCGGCGAAGAGATTCGCTTCCGGCACTCGGCGTTTCACAAGGTTGAAGGGACGCTGCTTTGCTCGCGAAACGCCCTGCCCGGCGACTTCACGCGGATCATCGGGCTGATCGAAGCCGGGCGTCTCGACACGCAGCCGTGGATTTCGCACCGCTGCGACCTGGCCGACCTGCCGGCCCAGATGCCGGCCTGGCTCAAGCCCGAGACGGGCGTCGTTAAGGCGATGGTTGCGGTACAATGACAGAATGTCTGAAATTCGGTTGGATGGTTGCTGCTTGTGATTTGGTCCATAGCCGCTTATGTCCCGCTTTCGCTTCTCGATCGCCACATTTCTGACTGTGGTCACGCTGCTGGCCCTGGGGCTGGCGGCGATGGCGTCGCAGTCGCGGCTGGCCACGAGCCTGGCCTATACCGCGTTCCTGGTGCTGCTCGCCGTGGCGTCGGCAGGGGCGTTGCTGGCAGCGCCGCCGAAGCGGGCGTTCTGGATCGGCTTTGCCATCTTTGGCTGGACGTATTGGTTCGTTGAATTCGACGTGACTCAGGCTCGCAGCAGCGGGCCGCAGCCGATCGTGACCACGATTTCCATGTTCTCGGGGCAACTCACGACGCGGCCGCAGTCGTCGGCGCCGTCGAGCCTGCTGACGGCCGAGCTGATGGACTGGCTGGAATCGGTGATGACGGCCAACCTGTCGGTCGGCTCCAAAGTCACCGCCCAGTGGCGCGGCGGCTCGTACTACACCGGCACGATCGTGCAGGCCCAGAACGGGCAGTACCTGATCGTCTGGGACGACGGCAGTCCGCAGCAGTGGACGCCCCCCAGCCAGATCATGCCCAATTCGCCGAATCTGCGCCTCGCCGGCCACGCCACCTTGGGCGGCCTCTTCGCCCTGCTCGGCGGCGTGATCGTCGCGGTCTTATTTGGGGAGCGCAAAGTGTAGGGTGGGTCAAGCGAGTCCGCGAGCGCAGACCCACGCGGCGCCGACGTTGGCGATGGGGAGCGGTAAACTGTGCGGTGACCGAGCGTGGGTCAGCGCTCGCGACCGTGACATTCGCGATGGCAAAATTGCTCGCGCGAGCTTGACCCACCCTACGGATTCTTGCTCGGCAGCGACTATGCTGTGGGCAATTCGGAACCTGCCATGTCCCACTACCGCCGTAACTACGTCGAGGGTGGCAAGTATTTTTTCACCGTGGTCACGTATCGCCGCCGCCGAATGTTGACGACGGACTTGGCGCGCGAGTGCCTGCGCGCGGCAATCGAGACGATCAAGCGCGACCGGCCGTTTGAAATCGTGGCGCTGGTCTTACTGCCGGACCACTTGCACTCTGTCTGGACGTTGCCGCGAGGCGACGCCGACTATTCCACGCGGTGGCGACGGATCAAGGAGGAATTCACGAAGCAGTACCTTGCCAGCGGCGGCGCCGAGCTGCCTCAATCGCGCTCGCGGCGCGAGCACGGTCAGCGCGGCATTTGGCACAAACGCTTCTGGGAGCACACCGTGCGCAATGAAGCCGAGCTGGAGCGAAGCTGCGACTATGTGCACTGGAACCCGCGAAAGCACGAGCTCGTGGCCCGTGTGGCCGACTGGCCATATTCGACGTTTCATCGATTCGTTCGCGCTGGCCAATACGATCTGGAATGGGGAGGAACCGATCCGACACCCGGTTATGACACGCCGGAATGGGTACTGCTGGAGCCGGACGCGGACTTGCCTGAGGAGCAATAGTCTGCGCCGCGTGGGTCTGCGGCCGCGGCGGCCTTGACCCACCCTACCCTACCCCGCAGCCGTAAGCTGATCCTGCTGCTTGCGGGTCTGGCGGCGGCGGTCGTTTTCGGTGAGCAGGATCTTGCGGAGGCGGATTTGCGTCGGCGTAACCTCGACCAGCTCGTCGTCCTCGATGTACTCGAGAGCGGCCTCCAGGTCCATCTTCCGCGGCGGCTTGAGCAGAATGTTCTCGTCGCTGCCGCTGGCCCGCATGTTCGTCAGCTTCTTTTCCTTCGTGGGATTCACCGCCAGGTCGTTGTCGCGGCTGTTCTCGCCGACGATCATCCCTTGATAGACCTCGTCGTTGTGCGTGACGAACATGTCGCACCGCTCCTGCAGCGTATTCAGGCTGTAGGCGTTGGCCCGGCCGCCGACCATCGAGATATAGACGCCGTTGGGCCGCCGCGGCACTTCGCCCTGCATCGGCTTGTAGCCCGCGTAGCGGTGGTGAATGATAGCCGTGCCTTGCGTGGAGTTGAGCAGCCGCGTTCGCAGGCCGATCAAGCCGCGGGCGGGGATCATGAAGCGGGCGTGGGTGTACTGCCCGCGGACGTGCATCTCTTCCAACTCGCCGCGGCGGGCCCCGACCAGCTCCATCACGCTGCCGAGCTTCTCGGAGGGGACCTCGACCACCAGCGTCTCGAACGGCTCGTGCTTCTCGCCGTCGATCGTCTTGAGAATGACCTTGGGCTTGCCGACCGACAGTTCGTAGCCTTCGCGGCGCATGGTTTCGATCAGCACCGAGAGGTGCAAGACGCCGCGGCCGGAGACGGCAAAGGCGTCGCTGTGCTCGATCTGCCGCACGCGAAGGGCGACGTTTTTCTCCAGTTCCTTGAGCAGCCGCTCGCGCAATTGGCGATTGGTGACGTATTTGCCTTCGCGGCCGGCGAACGGCGAGCTGTTGATCGTGAAGACCATCTCCAGCGTCGGTTCATCGACGTGCAGCCGCTCCAGCGGCCGGTGGTGCTCGCGGTGGCAGATCGTGTCGCCGATTTCGACGTCGCCGATGCCGACGACGGCGCAGACGTCGCCCGCAGTTACTTCATCGACCAGCACGCGGCCGAGCTTGTCGAACGTAAACAGCTGCGTGACCCGCGACTCGGTGACGCGGCCCTCGGACTTCATCAGGGCGATCGTCTGGCCGGTCTTGATCGAACCGGCCTGGATGCGGCCGATCGCGATCCGGCCGACGAACTCCGACCAGTCCAGCGTCGTCACCAGCATCTGCAGCGGCGCGCCCTCTTCGACTTTCGGGCCGGGAATCGACTCCAGCACCATGTCCAAAAGCGGCTGCATCGATTCGGTCCGCACGGCGGGGTCCGCCGTGGCATAGCCCTCGCGGCCGCTGGCGAACAGGTACTTGAAGTCCTCCAGGTGCTCCTCGGCGTCGAGCTCCATGAGCAGGCCGAACGCCTCGTCCAGCGTCGCGTGCGGCTGACCATCCGGCCGGTCGATTTTGTTGATAATCACGATCGGCCGCAGGCCTGCCTCCAGGGCCTTGCTGAGCACGAACCGCGTCTGGGGCATCGGCCCCTCGGCGGCGTCGATCAGCACCAGCGCCCCGTCGGCCATCCGCACGACCCGCTCGACCTCGCCGCCGAAGTCGGCGTGGCCCGGCGTGTCGATGATGTTGATCTTCACGCCCTTGTAGGGCAGGGCGATGTTCTTGGCCAGGATCGTGATCCCGCGCTCCCGCTCCAGGTCGTTGCTATCCAGGATGCAGTCGCCCTGCAACTGGCTTTCGCGAAACTGGCCGCTCTGCCGCAGGAGCGCATCGACCAACGACGTCTTCCCGTGATCGACGTGGGCGATAATGACGATGTTGCGAAGGTCCTGGCGGCGCATGGGGCAAGTTCAAAGTTCCGAGTTGAAGGTTCAAAGTTGATCGTAGCAGCCGCTGGCCGAAGTGGCCTAGGGGTGTTTATAGGGTGGGACAAGGCGCAGCCGCCGGCCCACCGCGTCGGAATGGTGGGCCGGCGCGAGCTGCCGCTCGCTGGTCCCACCCTACCGCGGCGGCAGGTTGCGCTTCAGCATCGGCTGCAGCTCATCGACGAAGTCGCGGACGTCCTTGAAGCGGCGGTAGACGCTGGCGAAGCGGACGTAGGCGACCTGATCGACC
>DASRJB010000912.1:0-5970 GCA_035649715.1 Pirellulaceae bacterium | reverse complement strand
CGGCGGCTCGATCGGCAAGTACACCATCGACGTCCTGGCCGCGCCGACCTCCAGCAGCGGCAACTCCGGCGGGGGCGGCTCCAGCGGCACGGCGGGTCCGGTTATCGTGCAGGGGTCGATCGCGACGATCAGCGGCACGGTGGCGGCCGACGTGTTTGTGTGGAATGCCGCGCTGCCACAGCAAATCACGATCAACGGCGCCGCCTATGCTCTTGGCGGCGCGACGCAGATTCGCCTGGAGGGCAAAGGCGGCAGCGACACGCTCACGATCACCGGCGGCAGCGTCGCCGAGACGGTGCGCCTGAGGCCGGGCAGCGTCGAGTTCGTGGGCGGGGGCTTTAGCTTGAACGCGACCGGCGTGGAAACAGCGCGGTTTTACGGCGGCGCGAGCGATCGGGCCTGGCTCTACGATTCGGCAGCCAACGACTACCTGGAGGCCGGCCCAGCCTTCGCCCGGCTAGCGGGCGGCGGCTTCGAAAGCGCCGCCTTCGGCTGCGGCGCGGTGACGGTGATCGCCGGCAGCGGCAACGATGCCGCGGCGCTCCGCGATTCCGCAGGCGCTGACTTGCTCGACGCCAACCCGAGCTACGTCTGGCTCCGCGGCGCGGGATTTAGCATCCGCGCCGAAGGTTTCGATGACGTGACAGTCCAGGCGACTGCCGGCAGCGGCGATGCGGCCGGGTTTTACGGCAGTGCGGCCGGCGACCTGTTGTGGGTCTGGGGCGGAACGCGGAACCTGTACGCGGGCGGCGTGCAGATTCGCACCGAGGGCTTCCAGTCGGCCTATTTCGACGGCGCTGGCGGACAGGACCAGATCGATTTCAACAGCAGCGGCCCGCAGCCGCGACTCCGCGGCCGCGGCAGCCAGGGAACGATCGCCGATGGCGCACTGGCGACGGAATTCGCCCACGTCGAGTCCGTGCTGGCGAGCGTCCGGAAGAACCACAAGCTGCAGACCGATCTGAAGGCCGTCGACTTCGTATTCCGGAAGATCGGCGGCCCGTAGCATAAGCGTCCTCGCTTGTGCACCGCTCGATCGCAGGGAGGCGTGAGCAAGCGAGGACGCTTGCTCTACGGATCAAATCCCCAACTGCCCCAGGCCGTCGATCAGGCGAGTGACGATGCCGGCCAGCTGCGGGTGGGAGGCTTCGAACGAGGCGATTTGGCCCTGAAGCGACGACTCGGCCTGCTGCGTTTCGGGCGAGCGCTTGCCGCGGCGGAGCGTGCGGGCGATCTCGGCGGCGGCATCGGCCAGCACGTCGCGGGTCGCATCGTCGAGCGACTCCAGCTCGCGCAGCTCGGCCTCCAGTTCCGCCAGCGTGGCTCGAAGCTTTTCCAAGCGATCGGGCATACGACCAGTGTAGGGTGGGACCAGCGAGTCGGCGAGCGCAGGCCCGCCAAGATTGGATGCCAGCCATGGTGTGCCGGCGGCCGCCGACCTCCGCTTCGCGGCGGTGCCCGCCTTGTCACACCCTACTGGATCTTCTTCTCCCCTTCCGCGGGCGTTTGCTTATCGACGAGCTTGCTGTCGGCCGGCATGGTGTTGGCCTGAGCGAGGAGCTTGCCGATGGACTCGCGGGCGAGCGCGGCCGGCAGGGCGTAGCTCTCGACGCGGCCGGCACGGGCGATGTTCAGGCCCACGGCCTTGCCGTCGAGATCGACGATCGGCCCGCCGCAGTCCGAAGGCCGGAGCACGGTGTCGTGCTGGAGGGCCAAGGGAAAGCCCTCGCGGCGGTCGCTTAGCTTGCCGCCCAGGCCATTTTGAAATCCGGCCCGCTCGCCCATGATCAGCTGGCTCATGCTGCCGAGTGTGGCCTCAACGGTCAGCTCCTTGCCGTCGCGTTCGACGACCAGCGTGACCTTGTCCCCCCTTTGATATTTGCCAATCGTCTCGCGCAGGTTCTGCTGGCCCTTGACGACGTCCTTGTTGACCTGGCGAATGATGTCGCCGACTTGCAGGCCGGCTTTGGCCGCCCCGGAGTCAGGCTTGATTTCGACGATCCGCGGCACGTCCTGCGAACGGTCCATAGTGATCCCCAAGGCGCCCCCATTGGGAATCTTCCGCGGAGCGACGCTCAAGATGCCGATGGCCACCGGCGACGACTCCAATCCGGGCGTCGCCAGCCAGCTGCCGATCGGCGGAACGGGGTCACCCGCCCAGGCGAGAACGGGCAATTCCTTGGCCTCCACTTTGAGCAGGGCCAAATCGGTGGTCGGGTCGGTGCCGACGATCCGGGCCGAAAGCTTCCTGGGGATGTCGTGCGTCTGGACCTCGATGTTGCCCGAGAGCTCGCTGGCCTTGGTCACGATGTAGCCGTCCGCCTGGACGACTGCGCCCATCGCCTTCTGCGAGCCGTCGCAATAGATCCGCGTGGTGCTCTTGGACGGTTCGCTGACGACGGGGCGAAAGGCCTCCAGCACCCGGCGGTGCAAGCGATCCTGGGCCCGCGCCGCGGGCAGCAAGAGCAGTAGCACGGCGGCAACTGGCAGCAATCGCCGCGAAGCAGCTTCAGCGGACTTGCGCATGGACGAGTTTCTCCAGAAAGTTCCGGCAATCGGTAGGGGCCGCGCCTATCCCCGCGGGCGAAGTCTCAGCCTCAATTCGACAACCTCGCCGCCGCGAAGCACCTGCACGGTCGAGGAAGGGCGCGAGCCGCGAGGTCCGAACGTCGGCCGCCAACTCGAAACCTTCGCCTTCAAGGCGGCGAAATCGGGAATGTATTCACCGTCGTACGAGATGATCACGTCGCCCTTCTTGATCCCCGCGTCATCGGCCGGCGATCCAGGCACGACTTCCGCGATTAACGCGTCCTTCGCCTTGTCGTCGCCGCGCACGCCCAGCCACGGCTCCTGGCCCGGCAGGTGGCCCCAGTCTTCGCCGTTCTTCAGCCGGTCCCACGTTTCCTTGAACGTGCTGACCGGGACGTGCATGTTGGAGGTCAACGACTCGGCGATGCGGCTGTTGATGCCGATGACGTGGCCGTCCATGTCGAACAGCGGCCCGCCGGAATCGCCGCCCACCAGCGTGCAGTCGGTGACGATGACGTTCTCGGTCAGGTCGTTGAGCAGCACGCGGCCGACCCGCAGCACCATGCCGCGTTCCTCCTGGTAACCGCCGGGATGCCCCAAAGCGAGGCACCACTGCCCGTTCTTCAGTTCGGTGGACGAACCCATTTCCGCGAAGGGATAATCGCCGGGGTCGGTGATCTTCATCAGCCCGGCGTCGCGCGTGCGGAACAGGCCCAGCGACTTGCCCCGCACCACCTTGCCGTCGGAGAGCATGAACTCGACGCGGCTGTTGGGCGCTCCTGCCACGTGGGCGGCCGTGAGCACGTAGCCGTCCTTGCTGACGATCACGCCGCTGCCTTGCGCCATTCCGACCGTGACGCCGACGGTGCACTTCTTCAGTTGCTCGGTCAGCTTCTGGACGTGGGTCTGCATGGCCTTGAGGTCCGCCACGCCTGCCGGATTGCCGCCGGCAAAGAGCGTCTTCAGGGCCGCGGCCACGACGTCGGTGGCGGCCGAATCGGCCGGAGCAACCTCAGCGGCGAACGCTCGGCCGCAATGCTCCATCAGTGGCGGCGAGAACGCCAACGAGAAAGCGGCTGCCGCCGCAAGTCCCAAGTACAGCGATCGGGGCCAACCTCTTCGCATTGCTCTCCCTCCGAAAGCCAGTGGCCGTACGGACTTATTGAACAACATCCTACCCGAAAGGTTTTGGAATTGCTCGCAGGTTGTCGCCAGATTCTGGGCCGACGCTGGCAGCGTCGGCTACCGGGACTTATTCTGCATGGCCTGTGCAATTATTCCCGATTTCTCCTCGATGGCAAAACTTATCATCGGCTGCGGATACCTCGGGCTGCGAGTCGCCCGCCTATGGGTCGCGGCGGGCGAGCGGGTTTTTGCCGTCACCCGCTCGGCCGAGCGCGGCTCACAATTGGCCGCCGCAGGCATCGAGCCGCTGGTCGCGGACATTACGGCAGATGCACAACTTCAACTGCCGCAAGATGTTCGGACGGTGCTTTTCGCCGTCGGCCACGATCGAGGCAGCCGCCAGTCGATCCATCAGGTCTATGTCGGCGGCCTGAGGACGGCGACCGACCACCTGCCGGAAGCTGTCAGGAAAGTCATCTACATCAGCACCACCGGCGTTTACGGACAAGTTACCGAGGGCGACGTGGACGAAGGCTCGCCCTGCCTTCCAACCCGCGAAGGCGGCAAAGCTTCCCTCGCTGCCGAACAGCTGCTGCAAGCCAGCCGATTCGGTTCGCGGGCGATCATTCTGCGGCTGGCAGGCATCTATGGCCCTGGCCGAATGCCCCGGAGCGGCGATCTGCTAGCCGGCCGGCCAATCGACGCGCCATCGCAGGGCTGGCTGAACCTGATCCACGTCGAAGATGCGGCGCGGATCGTGCTGCTGGCTGAAGAGCGGGCGGACGCGCCGCGAACGTATGTCGTTTCGGACGGGCAGCCGGTGCAGCGGCGGGACTACTATGCCGAGTTGGCCCGCCAGCTCAAGGCCCCGCCGCCGCAATTTGTCGCGCCGCCGCCCGATTCGCCCGCGCAGAAGCGCGCCGCCAGCGACAAGCGGGTGCAGCCGTGGCGGATGTTCCGCGAACTAAAGCCGCACCTGGTGTATCCCAACTATCGTGAGGGGCTAGCAGCAATGGTGGCTGAGTCCGCTTAGCCCCGGCGTCCATGCCGGTTGATTCACCCGGCCTGGGGGCCGGGGCTAAGCGAGAGTGAGCCTAGGAATCGCCCCAGCCGTGCCTTAAGATTTGGAGACGCCCGGCGAATACCTCATCGAACCGATCGTTTCAATCGCGCTCGCGGTGTATTCCGGTGGCGTTTCCGCCGCAGAAGCGTGCCAGTCAGAGGAGTCTGCTCATGTCGGCCGGCGAAGAACGTAAAGGGACGCGGGTCACGTTTCTGGACCAGACCGGCGCCAAGAGCGTCGAAGCGGTGATCGCCGACACGGTCCAGGTCAAACGCATCCTGCCCAACATTATCACGAAGATGAACTTGCCCGTGATGGGCCCCGACGGTCAGCCGATGAGCTACAGCCTCGACCACAAGGAGGGCGGCAAGCGGCTCCGTGAGGATGACACGCTGCCGTCGTCGGGCGTCGGCGACGGGCACCACCTGATCGTCTATCCCGAGATCGTGGCGGGCTAAGTAGGCCCCTGACGCCGTCAGGGGCCGAGGCGGGAAGCGCTGGATTATGGACAGCGTTGCCCGCTGCTGCTCCCTCACGGCGTGAGGGAGCTACCTTGGAGGAATCATGCGCGAATCGCCCCGCTCTCGCCGCCTGAAAAGCGATCACAAGGCGCTCACGCAGCTGGCGGCCGAGAGCACCATCCTCGAATTCACGCCCTACGGCACACCGCCGGACTTCTACATCCTGAAGTTCCGCGGCCGCGGCATTTGGAAGCCCGAGCCGCAGGCCGAAGTGCAACTTCGCGAGGAGCACGAGGTGCATATTCGCCTCGGCGCGTCGTATCCGCGGATGATGCCCGAGCTGGCGTGGAAGTCGCCGATCTTCCACCCCAACATCTCGGCCAGCGGCGTCGTCTGCCTCGGCGGCTATGGGACGTACTGGGTGCCCAGCCTCGCGCTCGACGAATTGTGCGGCATGCTCTGGGACATGATCCGCTACGAAAACTACGACGAGACGAGCCCCTATAACCGCGAGGCCGCGGCCTGGGCCAAGAATCAGACCTACTATCCCCTGCCGCTGGACCGGCGGCCGCTGCGCGACAAGCTCGCCGCGGTCTCGGCCGAGGAAAACCTGCTGCCGATTCCGCTGCCCAAGCCGACGCGGCCCAAGTCCTCATCCGGCATGTCGCCCTTCCGGCCGGCGCCCGTGCCACAGGTCCGCCAAGCGCTGCGGCCCGCCTTGCCGCAGCCGGCGGCCAGCGACGTGGTTTTCATCGGCGAAGTCGTCCAGGCGGTACAGCCGCGGAGCGCGGG
>DASRJB010000911.1:0-3679 GCA_035649715.1 Pirellulaceae bacterium | reverse complement strand
ATCCTTTTGCTCCTCGATCGAATCGGCCGCCTTTTGCAGCAACTCTTCGGCGATCGCGCTATGCCCTTCCGGCCCGCCGCCGCCGGTGACCGAAACGGTCTGCATCCGCCGACCGAGCTTTGTGTTGTAGCCGCACTTGATGCACACCACGGCGTCCGGACCGAGCGGCGCCATGCAGCCGGGGCAGGGCCGCGTGTTGGCCACCTGCTGGTGCAGGCCGACCTCGCTCAGCAGGCTGTCGTCGAGGCTCCGCGCCCGGACTTCGTCCCCCAGGCCGATTCCCGACGACGACGCGCTGGCCGGCTTGGTCGCCGCCTTCGCCGGCGCGGCAGCGGCCACTTTCGCCGCGGCGGGCTGCGCATTGCCTTTGGCGGCGGGCTGCGCAATGCTCTTTGCGGCGGGCTGCGCGGCGCCCGGAATCCGCAGCGGCTGCTGGCAGTTGGGGCACTTCACCGCCTTGCCGGCCAATTCATCCTTGGCCGCGAAGCTCTTTCCGCACTGACAAGTGACTTTGATCGGCATAACCGCGCCGCCGGGAGAAGGGTCGAGAACAAGCCCCATTTTGCGCACGAAGCCGAGGATTAACAACGGTTGTGCCGCTTAACCCCGGCCAACAGGCCGGTTGCAGAGCTGGCGCTGTTAATTTGCGGCCAAGCTGCCAGAGCGTCAGCCATCGGCGGGCTCGAAGAGGGCCAGGCTGGCGGTGAAGCCGTGGACGAAGTTCTGCCGCCCGATGGGGCCGATTTCGCCGGCGGCAAAGAGTCCGGCGAGCGGCAGGGCGGGAAAGGCGCGGGCCACCGCGGCGGCATCATGGTGCGGCTGCGAGAACATCCGCGTGCCGCGGCCGTTGCAGGTGAAGAGCAGTCCGCCCGCTGGCACAGCAGGGGATGCCGCCTTGGCCTTGCTCAGGAGCTGCTTCAGCTCCGCGTCGGCGGCTTCCTCGTCGCGGATGTGAAACTGCACGGTCTGGCCAGGGCGCAGATAGTCGCCGATGGCAATCGCTCCGCTGTTCGAATCGATGCCGATCACATTGCGGACAAGAAAATCGCCTTGCTCGAACCGGTCCTGATACTCGCTGACGACGCGGCCGACGTGCAGCGCCTGCTGCACCAGCCGCTGCTCGCGGGTCGGCAGCGCGGCGAAGATTTCGCGGAGTTGCACCAGCGCGGGCTTGCCCCCCAGCTCGAAGATCATGTTTCGCTCAGCCTTGGTGACCACAAAGGGCCGCCCGATCGGCCGGCAGCCTTGCGAAACGACCGACCTCAGGCGAATGGGGCCGGCGACGTGCACGGCGACCGCGCCCTCCGCATAGATTTTCTGGCCGAGGATGAGCCGATTCTCGCCAGGTTGCGCTGCGCCGCTGGCCATGCCTCCCACGACGGGCACGCCCGGGCGGTCTTCGTTCATGCGCTCCAGCAGAAAGTCGGTCGGAAAGGTGAAGGGCTCGCCCAGGCAAAGGAGGAACGATCCGGACGGCCAGTCGCCGGCCAGCTCGTCCGGCCAACCGCGGAGTACGCCGCCCTCCGGCGTGCGTTCGAACGCCAGGTGCAGCGGCGTCAAACGCACGCCCGGCCAGCGAGCCAGCCAGATTGACAGCGCGGGCGAATCCTCGATTTCCTGCCCCGTGCCGACGATCGACTCGCCTGTGCAGCCCAGCAGGTTGCGTGTTCCCAAGAGCTCGCAGGCGTCGGCTGCTAGCTGCTCGACTTCCCCGGAGTGGTGCGGCGAGCTGAAGAGCAGGGCCAGGTCGGGAGTTCCGCCGAGCGATTCGCGGGCCGCACTGGCCGCTTCGCGCAGCGCGTCGCCTGCTCGCTGGCATATCGAAAGCGCGGCGGCGCAAGCAAGCGCCGTGGATGCAGAAGCAGGCATGAGCGGCTGGCCCCAGAGTCGCTAGCGACAAGTTGGCGCATGATAGTCGCCGCCGCGGCGGCGTGCTACGCGGCCAGCGTGCGGTTCACCGCACGGCCAGCTCGCGGTACAGCTGTGCGTGCCGGTCAACCATTTGCGCGACGCTAAACTCGCTTTGAATCCGTTCACGGCCGGCCTCGCCGAGGCGCTTCCGGAGATCCGCATCTTCCAGCAGCCAGTGCGTGCGGCGGGCAAACTCAAATCGTTCGCCGATGGGTACCAGGTAGCCGGTGACATCTGGCACCACGAGGTCGCGGTTGCCGGGAATGTCCGTAGCAATCACGGGCACGCCGGCTGCCATTGCCTCCATGATCGCATTCGACTGCCCCTCGTACTCGCTTCCCAGCCAGAGCGCGTCCAGATGCGGCAGGATTTGCGGCACGTCGGACCGCTCGCCCAGAAAATGGGCCCGGTCGATCATCCGGTTCTGCTCGCGGTAACGCTCCAGCCGCCAGCGCTGCGGCCCGTCGCCAATAATGAGCAAGTGCGTGTCGTCGCGAGTGGTCTTGAGCAGGTCCGCCGCCCAGATCAAGTCCTTGACCCGTTTCTGCGGCCAGAGCCGGCCCACCGCGCCGATCAGCCGGGCATTCGGGGGCAGCTTCAGCTCGGTAAGTAGCTGCTCGCGGCTGATCGGTTCAGCCGGCCCATTGGCGGCGATGCCGTTGGGAATCACGACGAACTTTTCGGCGGGCAGCCCGCGGCCAACATAGAACTCGCGCACACCGCTGCTGTTGGTGACGATCCGCTCGGTGCGTTTGGCCAGGGCCCGGTCAATGGCGAGCTGCAGAGCCGACTTCCAGGGATCGACGCACCGCTCGCCGGCCAGGATGTGTTTCACGCCGGCGGCATGGGCTGCGTGCCGTCCGTAAGCATTAGCGGCGAAGAGCCAGGTGTGAACGAGGTCGGGTTTCAGTGTTCGGATGTGCCGCTTCAGCCTCCAGTAGCAGAGCGGATCGACTTTCCAGCGCTTGCCGACGACCGTAACGGGAATGCCGGCTTCGCGGAGCGTCTGCTCGTAGGGGCCGGTATGCGTCAGCACCGCCACGTGGACGTCGAACTGATCGCGGGGCAGGCCTGCCGCCAGCAGCGTGAGCTGCTTTTCCGCGCCGCCGCGGACGAGTGTCGGAATGACGAGTAGCAAGCGAAGCACGGGAAATACGGAATGCGGAATTCGGAATACGGAGTGAGTTACAGTTTGATCCAAGGGACGACGATTGCCCAGGCGATCTAGGGCGGTCCCGCGTGAGGGGCGCCCGCTCGCGAAAGCACCTCGCGATAAGCGGCGGCCTCGTCGGCGGGTGTCCCAGCGGCGTGCAGTTGCTGGCGAATCGCCGAGCCGCGGAGGATGCCGGCGGCGGGATGCTCGAACTGGTCGCAGATCGCCGCCGCCAGGCGCTGCACGTCGCCGGGCGGAAAAAGCATCGCGTCGGCGTGAGCAGCCGCCAGGCCGCGCAGCGCCGGCGAATCGGCCGCGAGCACCGGCAACCCGGCTGCGAGAGCTTCCAGCAGCGCCAGCGGCGGCACGACCTGCGGCGCGGGCGCCAAGAACAAGTCGGCGGCTTGCATCACCTCCTGGAGGCAATCGAAGGTCCCGGGAATCAGTACGCGAAACCGCTGGTCGAGGTCGCCGATCTGCTGGTACAGCTGGTCGCGCAAGCTTCCGTCGCCGACGATCCAGAGCCGCGCCTCGGAGCGGCGCGATCCGACGATCCGCCAGGCCCGCACCAGGTCGGGCATGCGGCTGGCCTGATCGAGCCGGCCGGCGGCCAGG
>DASRJB010000910.1:0-2672 GCA_035649715.1 Pirellulaceae bacterium | reverse complement strand
CCCCGGTCCGCAGCGAATCGTCGTCGGCGAAAAGGGCGAGACGTATTACACGCCCGACCATTATCGGACGTTTCAGCGCGTGGATTCGCCATGAGCGAGTGTTCAGGGTTCGGGGTTCAGGGTTCAGCGGCGAGCGGTGGGCGTAAGCCCACTGAGGCCGGCCTGGTCGTGCGGGTTCCGCGCGGCATTCGGAGCAAGGAGAAGCTGCTGGCGATCCTGGCCGACAAGCTCCGCTTCCCGCACTATTTCGGGCACAACTGGGACGCGCTCGAAGAGTGTCTGCGCGATTTGTCGTGGCTGCCAGCCGGGCAGCCGGTTGAGATCGTGCATGACGACCTGCCCTTCGGCGCAGGCGGCGAGAACCGCGGGACGTATCTGGACATTGTGACCAAAGCGGCCGCCGCGCAGCCCGGACGCCTGCGTGTGATCTTGCCCGAGCAGGCGAAAACGCGCGAGCCTTGACTTTTTCACTGGACACGCGAAGCATTTCCGCGCTGGTGTTCGTCTTGTCTAACAGGCCAGCTGGGGCTGATCCAAACAGCTAGGTCGCCCGTTCGGGCGGAGGTGGATCGGCAGTGAGCCATTCGCTTTTGGCCCAGCGAGGAGCCGTCCTCGATGGGGCCGTTGAAAGTGCGCAGTTGCGGCCCGCGCACCAGTCGTACCACCGCCGCGGGCTTGCCGCGCGGAGCCTCTCAGCTAACGATCTGGCCGCGTGGCGGATTCCCCCGGAAGTCCTGGAGTCCGTCCCGGAGTCGGTGGCGCGGGAGAACCTCGTCTGTCCGCTCGGCGACTTCGGCGGGCGGCTGATCTTCGCCGCGGCCGATCCCGAAGACCTGTCCATCGCCGACAAGCTGCGGTTCATTCTCAACCGCGACGTAGCGCTTATCGGCGCGCCGCGCCACGCCGTGTTGCAAGCCATCGACTCGAACTACGAGGACATCGAGGGCGAATCGGCTGACTCGGTGCTGCAAGAGTTCACGGACACGGCGATCGACTTTACCGAGACGGAATCCACCGGCGTGTACCTTGCGGACGCGATGCCGCTGATGCCCACGCCGCGGGCCAGGCGCAAGTGCGGCCGTCTGCCAGACAGCGGGCAACGAGCAAGAGGTGCTGGAATGTTCTACCAAACTGTCGAGGAAGGCCAGCGGATCCTGATGAAGCGCTTGGACGGCACGATGGAGGTACTGGTCGGGCCGCGGCGGGTGTGGCGCGGCTGGCGGCGGTTCGAGTCCATGTCGCACCACGTCGCCCATCCGGGCGAGTTCCTCAGCATCCGCTACCGCGACGGCCGGCAGGAGCACGTCGCCGGGCCGGCGGAGCTCTGGTTCGATCCGCGGACGCACGAAGAGATCGACGTCCGCGAAGCCTTGCAGCTCTCCGCCCAGGAAGCAGTCGTCGTCTATTCGCGGCCGGCGGCGAGCGATGGAACCAAGCCGGCCGCGGCAGCGCGGCGGATCGTGTATGGCCCGGGCCTGTTCGTGCCGGAGCCGGGCGAGTGGCTGCACACGTTCTCGTGGCACGCCAGCAAGGGCGGCTCGCGCGGCGTCGAAAAGGTGCCCAACGCACTCGTCTTCCAAAAGCTCTGGCTGATGCCCGATCAGATGTACCACGACGTGCACGACGTGCGGACCGCCGACGACGCCGTGCTCACCATCCGCTTGATGATCTTCTTCGAGCTGGTCGATATCAGCCGGATGCTCGACGCCACTCACGACCCAATCGGCGACTTCGTCAACGCGGCGACCGCCGACGTGGTCGAGTTTACGGGCCGGCACGAGTTCGAAGCCTTCAAGCGGAACACCGCCGCGCTCAACGACCTGGCGACCTATCGCCAGCTCGCCGGCCGGGCGGCCCAGTGCGGCTACCGGATCAGCAACGTAGTTTACCGCGGCTATGGCGCGGCCGACTCGCTGCAGCAGATGCACAACCAGGCGATCGAGGCCCGCACCAAGCTCCAGCTCGACCGGGCCACCGAGCAGCAGGCCCAGGAGCTGGAGGACTTTCGCCTGGCCAGCCAGCTGACCCGCGCCGCCAAGCGCCGCAGCGAGCAGACCGCCGAAGTACGGCACGATTTGCAGTTGGCCTCCGAAAAGCACGACGCCGACCTGGCCCTCCGCGAGCGGCAGCAGAGCTTCCAGCGCCAGCAGCGCCTCGCCGACGCCCGCCAGCGCGATGACATCGCCCGGGCCACGGCCCAGCAGCAGCAGGAGCACTTCCGCACGCTCAAGGAGCTCGGCGTCGATCTCACCGCCTTCCTCACGCAATCTCGCGCCGACCGCGTGATCGAGCTCCGCGGTTCGCTGCCGGCGCACGTGCACCTGGACCGGCTGGACGACTCGCCTGCGAACGGCCACGCGGCGACAGCAGACTGAAGGCGTACTTACCCCATCAGCCAGTGGGCGACGCCGAAATAGATCGTGAGCGTGAGCAGGTCGGCGAAGACCAGGGCGATGGGTCCGGCGGCAACTTGCGGGTCGCGCTGGGCCAGCCGCAGGGCGTAGGGCATCGCGAACCCGAACAGTGCCGAGCCGGCGATGCCCAGGCCGATGCCGGCGATCAGGCTCAGGGCGACGGCCGCCTTGCCTTGCCAGGCGAGCGCGACGAGCGCCAGGATCAAGCCGCAGGCCATGCCCAGCAGCACCCCGGTCAGGAGCTCGCGCCGCAGCCGC
>DASRJB010000909.1:0-2286 GCA_035649715.1 Pirellulaceae bacterium | reverse complement strand
GGCCGGCGTTCGGCGCGATGTGGCTATGGATCACCGGGTAGAGCGCGACCACTGGTCGCGGCTTTGGGATCAGGGCTGCTTCACCGGGTGCCGGAGCGCGCGGCCGGCGAGCTTGTCGGTGGGCTTCTCGTTCTCGACAGCGATTTGGCCGTTGACGAGGACCAGCTTCGTGCCGGTCGCCCACACCAGCGGCTTCTCAAACGTGGCCACGTCGCGAAACGTGGCGGGGTCGAACACGACAACATCGGCAAAATAGCCCGGCTTCAAGTAGCCGCGGTCGGTCAGGCGGAGCACGTCGGCGGGCAGGCCGCTGGCGCTGCGGATTGCCTGGGCCAGCGGGACGAAGCCTCCCTCGATCGCGTAGCGGCCGATTTTCCGTGGAAACGTCCCAAAAGCCCGCGGGTGCGGCTGCGCCGGCGAATCCAGCGGCTGCGTGCTGCCGTCGCTCGCCGTCGCCACCCAGGGCTCGCGCATGAACAGCCGTACTTCGTCCTCGTTCATTCCGAAGTTGACGATCTGCGCCCCGCCGCGGCGCATGATGTCGAGGACGACGTCGAGCGGCGTCTGACTCGTCTCCTTGGCGATCTGGGCGATGTTTTTCCCTTGCCAGGAGCGCTCGGCGGAGAAGGAGGCGATCATCACGGCGCCGCCGCCGTCCTTTTGCTGGATCGAGCGCTCGATCTGCTGCCGCACTTTCGCGCCGTGTCCCTGCTCCGGGTCGTCGAGGGCCGCCTTGAGTTTGGTCCACGACCGCAGCTCGTCGGGGATAACGGTGGCCGAGAGCGACGTGCTGCTGGCGGCATAGGGATACTGGTCGGCGGTGACCTGCTGGCCGGCGGCGCGGGCCTCGTTGAGCTTGCGGATCGCGTCGGGGGCCAGGCCCCAGCTTGAGCGTCCGCTGACCTTGATGTGCGAGACGTGCACGGGCAGCTTCGCCTGCTTGCCGATCGTCAGGATTTCATCGAGCGATTCGAGGAGCTGCGAGCCTTCGTTGCGGATGTGCGAGGCGTAGAAGCCGTGGTATTTCGCGACGACCTCGGCGATGGCGATCAGCTCGTCGGTTTTGGTGAACGATCCGGGGACGTAGATGAGGCCCGTCGCCATGCCACAGGCGCCCTCGCGCATGGCCTTGTCGGCCAGCGTTTTCATTTCCTCCAGTTCGGCCGCGGTCGCCGGGCGGTTGGCGTCGCCCATCACCCGGCTGCGGAGGCTGCCCTGCGGCAGGAGGTGCAGCACGTTGGTGCCCGCGCCGCTTTCGTCGATTTTGCTGAAGTATTCGCCGACGTTCGTGGGCCCGCCGCCGCAATTGCCGGTGACGACGGTCGTGCAGCCCTGCATCAGGAAGTTGGCGTTCTGCCGCGTCTTGGCCTGCACGATGCCGCTGTCGCTGTGCGAGTGCAGGTCGATGAAGCCCGGCGCGACGACGCGGCCCTTGCAGTCGATGATCCGCGGCGACCCCGCCACTTCGAACGTGCCCACCGCCACGATCTTGTCACCCTTCACGGCCACATCGCCGACTTGCGCCTCGCCGCCGCTGCCGTCATAGAGCGTGCCGCCCCGGAGCACGAGATCGGCCTGAACGGGATCGGCGGCGAAGAGCGCGAGGGTGAGGAGCAGCGAGGACATCGGAGTCGGTTGGTCGGTGGTCGGTCGGTCGGTGAGTCGGTTGGCAGAACCATGTATAACGGAGCGTCAGAACCGATTCAATTTCCGGCTCATTCGTCCCCTCAGTCCCATGTGTCCCATCCTCCTCCAAGCGATTCTCGCGCTGGCTTCCGCGGCGCCCACCGACCGCCCCAACGTGGTCCTGATCGTGATCGACGACCTTGGCTGGGCGGACCTTAGCTGCTACGGCAGCAAGCTGCACCGCTCGCCGCAGATCGACAAGCTGGCGGCGGGCGGCGTGCGGTTTACGCAGGCGTATTCCGCCTGCCCGGTCTGCTCGCCCTCCCGGGCGGCGATCATGACCGGCCGCTGGCCGGCGAGGTTGCGCCTGACCGATTGGCTGCCGGGCCGCGGCGACCTGCCGGCTCAGCGAATGGCCCGGCCAAAAATCCGACAGGAACTCCCGCTGGAGGAGATCACGATAGCGGAAATGTTCCAGGACGCCGGCTATGCGACCGCGAGCATCGGCAAGTGGCACCTGGGCGGAACCGGCTTCGGTCCGCGCGAGCAAGGTTTCGAACTGAACATCGCCGGCGACAGCGGCGGCAGCCCGCCGGGCTTCTTCGCGCCCTGGACTAAGACCAACGCCAAAGGCAAGACGACGGGCCGGCAGCTGGTCGG
>DASRJB010000908.1:0-5423 GCA_035649715.1 Pirellulaceae bacterium | reverse complement strand
CTGCTGGTTTCGCCAGAATGCGGTGGCTAATCTGAGGGGCGAGCCTCTTGGAGTAAACCCGCTATGCCTTCGCTGCCCCACGCTCGCCCCGCGGAACTTGGCCTCGCCGAGCACCGCCTGCAGTCGGCCTACGATCGCCTTGACGAATGGACGAGCGGCAAGGAGCCGCCGGTGCCGGGCGGAGCGATCCTCGTCGGGCGGCACGGCAAGACGCTCGAGCCCAAGCTGTTTGGCCGCCAGGGACCCGAAGCCGGCGCGCCGCCGATCCGCCGCGACGCGATCTTCCTGCTGGCGTCGATCACCAAGCCGGTCGTGTATGCCGGCGCGCTGATGCTGGTCGAGCGCGGGCTGCTCAACCTGACCGATCCCGTGACGCGGTACATCCCCGACTTCGCCGCACACCACAAGGAAGGCACGCTGGTCCAGCACCTCTTCACGCACACCTCGGGCCTGCCCGACATGCTCGAGAACGACCAGCAGCTGCGCGCCAGCCACGCCCCGCTGGAGAAGTTTATCGAAGGCGCGATCAAAGACACCGTGCCGCTGTTTCCGGCCGGCACCAGCTGGAGCTACCAGAGCATGGGCACGCTCGTGGTCGCCGAGCTCATCCAGCGGATTAGCGGACAGCGAATTCACGACTATCTCCAGCGGCAGATCATCGAGCCGCTCGGCCTGAAGTCGACGCGGCTGGGCTCCAAAGGACTCGACGAATCGCGGCTCGTCCGCGTCCAGACTCCCGCCTGGCACGGGGCCGATTTCGGCTGGAACAGCAAATACTGGCGCGAGCTCGGTGCGCCGTGGGGCTCGATGTTCAGCACGCCCGAGGACTTTGCCGTCATCTGCCAACTGATGCTCAATGGCGGCGAAGTCGGTGGCGTGCGGCTGCTCTCGCCGAATACCGTGCGGATGATGACGAGCAACCGCTTGGACGATTATCCCCTGCTGCCCGAGCCGATCCGCCGCACCGCACCGTGGGGCCTGGGCTGGAAGCTCAACGCCCCCGGCACCAGCGGCGCACTGTGCGACCTGCTCGGCCGCCAGGCCTTCGGCCATACCGGCTCGACCGGCAACCAACTGTGGATGGACCCCGCGACCGGTGGCTTCTGCATCCTCCTGACCACCGCCGAGCGGGCCCGCGCCCCCTGGCGTCTGGCTCACCTGTCCAGCGCGGTTGCTGCGGCTTTCAGCGCCTAGGCACGCCAACTGCTGCTAGAGCACCCGTCGGTGCGAGCCGCTCCGCAATCAGGGGACGGCGCCGGCCGTGGGATTTGCCCATTTGCCGGTGCTTTCGGGGTTTGGCAGCAAGCTGACCGCGGAGACTTTCGCCATGAGACTCGCTAGCTGTGCGTTTTCGCTGATCGCTTTTGCGCTGGTCTGTATTCCCCTGCCACAGGCATCCGCGGCCGACCCCACACCAACCCGAAGCGCCGGCGAGGGAGTCAATCGCGACGCCCTCGACCTCTTCGACGCGATCTCCGCCGAAAAGATCGACGCCAAACTGATCCTCAAAGACGAAACCGCCGGCCGCCTCGTGGTGACCAACAAGACCAGGCAGCCGCTGACGATCCGGCTGCCCGAGGCTTTCGCCGGCGTGCCGGTGCTGGCTCAGTTCAACTTTCCCAACAACTTCCCGAACAATAACAACAACAGCCGCAACAGTAACAATTCCAACCAGTCGGTCGGCGGCGGGACCAACGGCTACGGCAACAATGGCGGACTCATGAGCATCGAGCCTGAGAAGGCCGTCAAGATCAAGGTCGTCGCCGTCTGCCTGGAGCACGGCAAGCGGGAGCCGAACCAGTATGTCGCCTACGAGATTGAGCCGCTGGATCAGTACACGTCCGACGCGCGGCTGACCGAAGTCGTCCGCGCCCTGGGCCGCGGCGACCTCGATCAAAAGTCGGCGCAGGCGGCCGCGTGGCATCTGGCCAACGGCCTCTCTTGGAAGCAGCTCGCAGCCAAGATCGGTGTGCGGCACATCGGCGGCCGGACCGAGCTGTTCTTTACCACGGCTCAGCTCCAGCGCGCCCAGGCCGCCATCAGCGACGCCTCGCGGCGTGCCGAGCAGCTCACTTCGGCTGGCCAGCCGTAGGGTGGGCTGCGCCCACCGACACTCCTCACGCCTAGCGTGAGGACTACTATCACCAGATATCACCAGAGCGCGTCGGCAATCCGCGTGTAGCACCAAACCATAATCAGCCAGAACACCCAGAAGACCAGCACGGTCCAGATCAGGACCGCGATCGTCACGACGACTTTCCAAAACGTCGTGAACCCGCGGCTCATCCACAGGAACGGAAGCCCCAGAAACGCCGTGACGAAGAACAGCACCAGCAGCATCAACCACGGATTGTCCACCGCCTTCCGCCACTGGGGCGGAACGTCGGGCCCGGAATCGACCGGCTCGCTGGCTGACGACTGCTGGTGCATGATCTTTTCGCGCGGAAGAATCTGGCAAAGTATATTGGAGGTGAACTTGACCGTATATGTCGTTTAACCCGGAGACGGAGGCGACGGCGGCTACTGCAAAACGCCCGCGCCTCCGCTGCGAGCTAGACGAGGTTCGACTTTGAAGTCATGCCCTCCTCCGTCCGTCCGCCGCGCAGCCCGCCGCCACCCGCACCGCGCGACATCAATGTGCGGATTCTCGTCGCGCCGGACGAGCTGACCTGGCGCGATTGGCCGCTATTTGATCGGCCGGTGGGTTCGCTGGTGGCGATCGGGCTGGCGGCGGCGATCAGTTGCCTTGCCGGCTGGGCGGCGGGTTCGCCCCTCGTGGGCGGGGCGGTCGCCGTGTTCCTGCTGCTACTCCTGTGGCAGACCTGGCTGCCAACGCACTACGAGCTAAGCGGCAGCGGCATCACGCAGTCGATCATTGGCTGGCGACGCCGAGTGCCATGGACCGCGATTCAGAACCACGAAGTCAAGAGCGACGGCGTGCTGCTCGTGCCCGACGCGGCCTTGACGCCTCTCTCCCCGCTCCGCGGGCTGTATCTGCACTGCGGAAGCCACAAGTCCGCCGTTCTGTCGCACCTCGACTATTACCTGCGGCCCTGGAATGCGGCCAGCCGCACGAATAGCGATAGGATCGAGCCCCTGCCATAGGCTAAACTTTCCTGGCACATTCTTACGTCTCTCCCCTGATGCAACTTCCGTGACCGTATGATCAGGCTCCTTTCTCCGCGCGTACTGTTTCTCGGCGCGATTCTGGCGTGGCTCGGATTGGCCGAGGTCGCTCTGGCCGGCAACAAGGGCCCGCGCCGCACTTCCTCGACTTCTTCTCCTGCCGCGGACGGCGCGGCCCCTTCCATGCCGCTGACCTATCCCGTCACCAGCCGCATTCAGCACGTCGATGACTATCACGGCGCCAAGATCGCCGATCCTTATCGCTGGCTCGAAGATCTGGACAGCAACGAGACGCGGGCCTGGGTCGAGGCCCAGAACAAAGTCACGTTCGCCTGGCTCGCCCAACTGCCACACCGCGAGCCGCTCCGCAAGCGGCTCACCGAGCTCTGGAATTACGAGCGGTTCGGGCTGCCAGTCAAACGGGGCGGCCGTTACTTCTTCACCCGCAACGACGGCCTGCAAAACCAGAACTCGATTTACGTTACGGAATCCCTCGATGCGCCGCCGCGGCTGCTGATCGATCCCAACCAGCTCAGCGCCGACGGCACGATCGCGCTGACCAACTGGGAAGTCAGCGACGACGGCAAGCTGCTGGCTTACGACCTGGCCGAGGCGGGCTCGGACTGGCGGGAGTGCCACGTGCTCGAAGTCGAGACCGGCCGCAAGCGCAGCGACCATCTGAAGTGGACGAAGTTCTCGCGGCTCTCCTGGACGCCCGACAACAAAGGCTTCTATTACAGCCGCTACGACGAGCCGGCGGCCGGGCAGAAATACACGGGGGCGAACTATTACCAGAAGCTCTTCTATCACCGGCTCGGCGAGCCGCAGTCGAGCGACACGCTGGTTTACAAGCGCGACGACGAGAAGGAGTGGGGCTTTGAAGGCCAGGTGACCGACGACGGCCGCTATCTCATCATCTCGGTGTGGCGCGGCACGGAGCAGAAGAACCAGGTCTTCTACCAGGACCTCCAGGCAGGCGGGCCGGTCGTCGAATTGCTCGCCGGGTTCGATGCCCAGTATGAGTTCATCGACAACGACGGGCCGACGTTCTGGTTCGTCACCGATGCCGGTGCTCCCTTGCGGCGGGTGATCGCCATCGACACCCGCACTCCCGGCCGCGAGCAGTGGAAGGAACTGATTCCCGAATCGGCCGACACGCTCGTGGAAGCCAGCGCCGTCGGCGACCGATTTGTCGCCACCTATCTGCACGACGCCTGCTCCGCGGTCCGCATCTTCGACCTCGCCGGCAAGCACGTCCGCGACGTAGAGTTGCCGGGCCTGGGCACGGTCGCCGGCTTCCGCGGCCGGCGGACGGACCGCGAGACGTTTTACTCGTTCACCAGCTACACCGATCCGGGCTCGATCTTTCGCTACGACGTGCAGAGCGGCGAGACCACGCTGTTTCGCCGGCCGGCAGTCAAGTTCGATGCCTCGAACTACGAAACGCGGCAGGTCTTCTATTCCAGCAAAGACGGCACGCGCGTCCCGCTGATGATCGTCAGTCGCAAGGACCTGCCGCTCGACGGAAAACAGCCGACGATTTTGTACGCCTACGGCGGGTTCAACATTCCGCAGACACCGAGCTTTTCGGTGAGCACGATCTCGTGGCTGGAATTGGGCGGCGTGTACGCGGTGGCGAACCTCCGCGGCGGCGGCGAATACGGCCGGGCCTGGCACGAAGCGGGCATGCTCGACAAAAAGCAGAACGTCTTCGACGATTTTCTCGCCGCCGCCGAGTGGCTGATCGAGAAGAAGTACACGTCGAGCGATCGGCTGGCGATCCGCGGCGGCTCTAACGGCGGCCTGTTGGTCGGCGCGGCGATGACGCAGCGGCCGGAGCTGTTTGCGGCGGCGGTGCCGGCGGTCGGCGTGATGGACATGCTGCGGTTCCACAAATTCACGATCGGCTGGGCCTGGGTCAGCGAGTACGGCTCGTCCGACGATCCGCGGCAGTTCCAGACGTTGCGGACGTATTCGCCGCTGCACAACCTCAAGCCCGGCGGCAAATATCCGGCGACGCTCATCACCACGGGGGACCACGACGACCGCGTCGTGCCGGCCCACAGCTTCAAGTTCGCGGCCGCGCTGCAGGCAGCGCAGGGCGGGCCCGAGCCCGTGCTCATCCGCATCGAGACGCGCGCCGGGCACGGCGCCGGCAAGTCGGTGGAGGGCAAGATCTCCGAGGCCACCGACCTGTGGGCGTTCGCGCTGGCCGCGCTGGGCGAGAGCTGATGGCCCCTCAGCTGGGGGCCCCCGAGCCGGGAGGCGCGGAGGCCTTCGACCTCTCCGGCCGCGTC
>DASRJB010000907.1:0-2210 GCA_035649715.1 Pirellulaceae bacterium | reverse complement strand
GTCAGCTCGCTCCACAAGCCCGCCGGCTGCGGCGGCTTCACCGAGGGGCCGCCGATTTGCTCCAGCAGCTGCCCGCCGGCAAACAGCGCCTGGTCGCGGACCATCTCGGCCGGCAGCCGCAGCCTGGGCGCTCGGGAAAGAAGTCGGTTGTCCGGATCTCGAGCCAGCGAAGCCGCCGCGACCTGCGACGATTGGCGGAAGGTGCCGCTGGTCACGATCGTGCGGTGCAATTGCTTCTGGTCCCAGCCGCGCTCCATGAACTCCGTAGCGAGCCAGTCGAGCAGCTCCGGATGCGAGGGCCACTCGCCTTGCCGGCCAAAATCCTCGGCCGTCTTCACCAGGCCGACGCCAAAGTGCAATTGCCAGGCCCGGTTCACCGCCACGCGGCTGGTGAGCGGGTTGGCCGGATCGACCAGCCAGCGGGCCAAGCCCAACCGGTTCCGCGGCGCACCGCCCGCCAGCGGCGGCAATTCGCCCGGAGTTGCCGGACTGACGCGCTGGCCCGGCTTGTCGTATTGCCCGCGGATCAGGATGTGCGCCGGCCGCGGCGTCGGCATTTCCTCCATGATCATCGTCGTAGGCAGGCTGACGTCGAAATCGCGCAGCGCCCGTGCCGTTTCCAGCCGCCGGCGATACGCCGCTCGCAGCTCCGCGGAGGCGTGCTCGCTCAGGAAATACGAGGTCAGCTTCGCGTCCTCCGCCGGCGTGAGTTTGCTCGTGGCGAGCTCGGCAATTGTCTTAGGCACGGCCAGCGCCGGCAGCTCGTCCGAGAAATCGTTGTAGACGCGAACTTCGTCGATCAGGCCGCGAAACCGCGCCGCCGGGCCACCGCCGCCGCCGATGCGCAGCGGCTGCTTCGTCGTGAAGGTCTGGTTGAGCTCGTCGAGCAGCACGCTCACCGCCGCAGGCCGGCCATCGACAAACAGCCGCACGCCCTCGGCGACGCGCGAACCGTCGTAGCTGGCCATGACGTGGTGCCACCGGCCCGGCGCGAGCAGGGCCTCCGTTTCCACGCGGAGGGCGTCGTCGAGCCAACGCTTGACGAAGTTTAGCTGCAGCTTGCCGCCGGCGATGGCCAGCTGATAGCCGTCGCCTTGCTCCACGTCGGTCATGCGCGACACGATCGTGCCGCCGCCGCCCGCGGGGAACTGCACCCAGGCCGCGAGTGTGAAACGATCGAAGAAGCCGAAGTTGGCGACGTCGCCGACCTCCAGGCACGACTGACCGTCAAAACGAGCCGCCTCTCGGAGTTTGCCGGGCTCATACGCGGCCTCTTCGCCAGCCCATGTGCCGGACTTGCCGGACAACCGCTCGCTGGAATCGCCGTCGAGTGACACGGCCGCGACCAAATCGGTAGTGGGAAGCCAATCGAAGCCGGCGGCGGGCGCGAACGTCCGCAACCAGGTGTCTCTCTCCCGTGGCAGCAGATTACTCGCGGCATCTTGCCAGCGCCCTTCCGCCTCTTCGGCCTGGCGCGACAGCGCCGCGAGCTTCTCCTGCTGCGGGCGCGTCGGCGTTTGGATATAGGGCGGCGAGTTGCCGATCTTGATCGCCCGGCCCTTCTCGGGCACGTTGTTGAAGAACGCAAACAGGCTGTAGAAATCGCGCTGCGAGAACGGGTCGTACTTGTGGTCGTGGCAGCGGCAGCAGCCGAGCGTGAGGCCCAGCCAGACGGTGGCGGTCGTCTCGACGCGGTCGGCGACGTATTCGACGGCGTACTCCTCCGGGATGATGCCCCCTTCGGCGTTACCGCGGTGATTGCGGTGAAATCCGGTGGCCAGCCGCTGGTCGAGCGTCGCGCGGGGCAGCAGGTCACCGGCGATTTGCTCGATCGTGAACCGGTCAAACGGCTGGTTAGCGTTGAGCGCCTCGATCACCCAGTCGCGCCACCGCCACATGATCCGCTCACCGTCGCTCTGATAGCCGCAGGTGTCGGCATAGCGGGCGGCATCGAGCCAGGGCACGGCCATCCGCTCGCCATAGCGGGGGCTGGCCAGCAGCCGATCGACTTGGCGCTCGTAGGCGTCGGGCGAGCGATCGGCGAGAAACGTCTCGATTTCATCCGGTGCTGGCGGTAGACCTGTCAGGGCCAGCGACGCGCGGCGGAGGAGCACCAGCGGGCTGGCCTGCGGCGATGGTGAAAGCCCTTCTTTCTCTAGCCGGGCCAGGATGAACGAATCGAGCGCGGAGTGTGTCGCAGCAGCGTCGCG
>DASRJB010000906.1:0-3397 GCA_035649715.1 Pirellulaceae bacterium | reverse complement strand
CGCCGGCGCGCATAAAGCGCATAATGCAGAACCCAGATTTGTAGCCGTAAATGACTATGGAGTAAGGAGTTACGACAATAACCGCGTGCAAAAACAATTTCCCGCATATGCGCGCATGCGCCCACAGCTGCGACCAGTGGTCGCGGCTTACCTCCGGCGGGAGGGCGCGGGTTGCGGCGCTGGCGCGCATAAAGCGCATAATACAAATCGCAGATTCTTCGCCGCAAATCACGACGGCGCAAGGAGTTGTGACACAATCTGCGTGCGAAATTTTCTCCCGCGTATGCGCGCATAGGCCCAGAGCCGCGACGAACGGGACTGTCCCGGTGACGATGAATCAGGCCACTTTGGCAGGGAGCAACTGATGCCCGATATCGTTCTGGAAAATCGCAAAGTGCTGAGCACGTGGCGGGTGCCGCTCTCGCGGCGATACGTCGCGCGGTTCGGCGCGCCCGTCGTCACGCACGTCGATCCGCTGATTTTCCTCCGCAAGTTCTTCGCGTACTGCATGGATTGCGAGTTCTGCCACGACTCGTGCTGCCGCTTCGGCTGCGACACCAGCCTGGCCACCGTGGAAAAACTCGAGACGCAGTTCGGCGACGCCCTGGAGCAGTACACCGGGACGTCGCGGGCGGACTGGTTCGAGCCCGAGGTCTACGCCGATCGCGATTTTCCCGGCGGACGCTTCCGCTCGACGCGCGTGGTCAACGGCACCTGCATCTTCAAGAACAAGGAGCGCCGCGGCTGCGGCATCCACTCGTACTGCGTGGAGCACGGCCTGGACTATCACGACGTCAAGCCGGTGCTCTGCTGGCTGTTTCCGCTGACGGTCGAGTCCGACGCCCTTTGCCCCCAGAACGTCGTGCTCGAGAAGTCGCTGGTCTGCGTCGATCAGGGCATCACGCTCTATCAGAGCCAGCGGGGCGAAGTCGGCAACCTGTTCGGCCCCGAGCTGGTCGCCGAGCTGGACGAGCTGGAGCGGCAAACGCTCGCCGATTCTCATGCCCAGCCCTAGCCTGCCAGAGCAGCGCCGCCGCCTGGGTCCGCTGCGGCGGATCGAGATCGAAGCAGCGTCGCTGCCGGCGGCACACGGCCGGCTGGGCGAAGCGCTGGGCCCGGTGATCCGCCGCGTTGCGGCGCGGCGGCTGCGAGCGACTTCGCCGGCCGATTTCGACCGGCAAATCGACGCCGTCCGCAACTGCCGGCGGCATGTGTCGGCGTACATCCGCAGCGGTCACTTCATGCCGCGGCACGTCCGCCGGGCCTTGCGCGAGTACCTGGCGTGCCTCGACGCCTGGACCCAGGAAAGCCAATTGGAATCCGTACTCCGCGGCCGGACGGCCGGCGGCTCAGCCGTCACCGCGCGGGAGCTGGCTCTCTGGCTCCAGGACGACAACAGCGGCTGCCAGACCGGCCTGTTGCGATTGGCCGGCGGCGACGTGCTGTTTTGGCACACCGAGGAAGACACCATCGGCTACTTCGACCGGCCGCGCCTGGCGTCGCTCCTGGTGGGCAAACAAACGTGGCACTCCTTTCTCTATCCCTACCTGCTGCCGGACCGGCGTTCGGCTGGCAAGCCGGCCGCTTTCACGCGGTCGATTCGCTGCACATCCGCCGCGGCAGCTGCGGAGCCTTCACGAATGTCGCCGCGTGGCTGGCGTGGCGGCTGCCCGGGCTCGAGCCCGGCGAGCTGTTCCACCTGTGCCCGTTCCTCGACGGCTGCGCGATTCATCGTCTGGTCCGCTCGCCCGGTGGAGTGGCCGCGTGGGTGCAGGAGCTGGGTGGGGAGTTTCAGACGCAGTGCTCACTGCCGCTGCGGCGGGGCAGCCTGCTGTTTCAGGCCAACTGCGTGCGGCAGTCCGGCAGCCGGCTGGCTCGCGAGGAGGCGCTCAGCGCCGCCGAGCGCAAGCCGTACTGCGACCGGCGGGAGCGGACGGAGCAAGCGGTGCGGGAGCTGGTCCGCGCCGGCGAAACGACGCCGCAGCGGATTGTGGAGCTGCTCGCTTCGCGGGCCGGCGGCGATTATGCCTATGCCAATAGCGACGTGAAGGCCCACTGCGTCGGCGTGGCGACAGCCGCGGGGATGGAGCTCTACGTCCAATCCGGAGCGGCTCTGCCCGGCGACAAATACCGGCCGCAGTTCCATGCGTAAGCAAGCTTTGCGGCTGGCCTATTTCGCGCGGGGCCTGGACGGCTTGTTCTTGCCTCCCGTCGCCGGCTGCGAGACGTTCGGGCTGCTCCGCGGCAATTCGCCGGAGGAAGGCTGGTCGGGCGGCCTGGTGCCCGCCGAGCAGTCGCTGGTTTACCGGCTGCGCGGGCACGCCGACGACCCCTATCCGGCGACCGGCGATGTGCTGCGCGACTCGAATATCGGGCCGCTTCTGTCGCGGCGCAAGATCGGCTCACTCCTGCTCAGCAGCCCATTCACGCCGCAGGTCCGCGAGTGGTCCCGCCGGTTTGGCGTCCGCATTCTCGCCGCCCCCTACGAGCAGCAGCAGCGGCTGGAAAACAAGCTCACCTTCGACCGCTTTTTGGCGCGGCACACAATTCCCCGGCCCGATTCGGCGATCGTGATCGCAGGCGAGCCCCCATCGCCGACAGCGCGGGCAATCAGGGGGCCGGTCGTCGCGCAGCGGGCTGATTCGATGGGCGGCGAGGGGACTTTCTATCTGGCATCCGCAGCCGAGTGGCCTGAACTTGCCGGGCGCCTGCAGCTGCCGCGCGGCGAGCGCTGCCTCATGCGGCAGTACGTCGAGGGCCGGCCGCTTGGTATCACGGTATTCGTCGCGCCAGGCGTCGTCGTACTCTCGGCCGTGCGGCTGCAATGCTACTACCCGGCCGCTACTGACGACGCCCGCCGGCTGTTTGCGGGAATCCAGTGGCTGAAGAGCCACGAATTCTCGCGGCCGCTCATGGCCGGCATCAGCGCGGTATTTCAGCGGCTGGGAACGCTGCTCCACCAGCGCCGCTATTTCGGCTTCGCCAACTTCGACTTTCTGGTCGATGGCGGGGACCAGGTGTGGATTATCGAATGCAACCCGCGAATGTCGGCCGCGACGCCGCAGCTCCTGGCCAATCCGGCCCTCAGCGGCGGGGCGCCGCTGGGACGAATGTTCGTGGAGGGTTGCCTGACGGCTAGAAAAAAGTGGCCACGGCACGTCGAGTGTACGCCGCTTCCCGATGCGGACTATGTCGGCGCGACGCTGGACATCACGTCGCTCACTCCAGCGGAGGAGCTCGTCCGCCGCGAGTACGCCAGCGGCCCGCGCCGGCGCCCGGAGGGCGTCATTCAGATCTTCTCGTTTGCCGCCCGTGGGCAGCGGGCAGCGCCCGAGACGACGCTGGCCACGATCCTGGCGGACTTTCCGCTGTACGGCGGGCGGGGCGACCTCAATGC
>DASRJB010000905.1:0-3054 GCA_035649715.1 Pirellulaceae bacterium | reverse complement strand
CAGCACTGGTCAGTCCGCCCATCAGCGCGCTGGGCAGCCGGCCCCACGTATCGACGTAGTTGTGCATGCCCAGGCCGATCTGCTTGAGGTTGTTGGCGCACTGCGCGCGGCGGGCCGCTTCCCGCGCGGATTGCACCGCCGGCAACAGCAGCGCCACCAGCACGCCGATGATCGCGATGACAACCAGCAGTTCCACGAGCGTAAAACCGCGGAGGCCGCGGCTGGAGTTACCGCGCAGAACGTTCCGAGCCATGAGCGTTCTCCTTCACATGGTCAAACCGCGGGCGCGAAACCTGCCGTTTCACGACCGCAGTCAGACCCCAGGTTCGGGTCGTGGTTGGAGAGGACGCCCCAGAATCTGGCCCGGCCGTGTGAACCAAAAATGAAGCGCTCGTGAAAAATGGCGCGCTAGCCGAAATCAATCCACCGCCCGTCGATCAAGCGCTGGTGCGGCCGGAAGTTCGCCTTGTACGACATATGCGGCGACTGGGAGACGTAGAACCCGAGATAGAGATGCTGCCGGCCGCTCGCGCGGCACAGCGCCACTTGCCGCAGGATCGAATAGGTGCCCAGGCTCAGCAGCCGGAAATGCGGGTCGTAGTAGCAATACACGGCGGAGAGCGAATGGCGGCCGGCGTCGGCGATGGCTACCGCGACAAGTTGTCCGGCATGCCAATAACTCAGCTCCAGCGTGGTCACGCAGGAGAGCGTAAGAAAGTCCGTGTAAGACGCTTCATCGATCGGGGCGTCGCCGCCGGCCAGCCCGCGCTCGTCGCGGTGCCGGTTGAACAGCGCGGTTCGCTGCTCGTCCACCGTAGGCTCCGCGATGCGGACGGTCAGCAGCTCGTTCCCCTTGCGGGCGATCCGCCGCTGCGTGGCATTGGGGCGGAACCGGGCGACGTCCAGCCGGATCGGCTCGCAGGCCCGGCACTGCGGGCATTGCGTGCGGTAGAGGAACACTCCCGTGCGGCGGTCCCCCTCGGCCAGCCGCTGGTCGAACTCCTCCGGGGCCAGCCGCTGCACGGGATGCCGGTGGGGCAGCCGGGCCGTGCGTCCGGGCAGATAGGAGCACGGATGGGGTGCGTCGAAGACGACGATTTCCGGCGGGTTCATGGCTGGGCGGAGAACGTGACTGGTTGCATTTTATCACGCGGCGGCCTGAGGGTCCGCTGGTGACGGTTGCGAGCATTGTCGGGCCGCCCACGTAGGTCGGCCGCTCGCCAGGCGCGAAGATTACTTTTGAGCTAGATTTCCGCAGGGGGTGTTCCATGTCCACTGCGGGTAATTCCACGGCCACTGCGGATGATTCCACGGTAGAAAATCCCACTGCGGGTAAATCCTCTGCGGCTAATTCGTACGAAGTCTTCAAACAGTCGCTGAAGCAGGCCGAGGCCGCGGGCGACGCGGCCTGGGCGCCCGAGTCCAGCGAGCCGACAACGGGAAGCGTGCTGGGGAACGTGGAGCTGAAAGGCCTGGGCTCGGCCGTGCTCCTCGGTTTGGGCTTCCTGATTGCTGCCGGCGTCCTCCTGCTCCTGAACTTCAGCCACCTCACGCGGGGCGAGCGGACGGTGGGCGTCGTCGTTGGCCACAAGGACTATTACAATCGCCGCTCGTGCACGGTACATGCGCCGGTCGTCAACTATTCCGCGCCGGGCGGCGTGTATAAGGTCATCGGCTGCCTCTCGGTGTCCCGCAGCATCTATCCGGTGGGCAAGGAAGTGCCGGTCCTCTACTTACGCGATGACCCGAGCAACGCGGTGGTCGCCGATTTCGTGCAGATGTTCCTGATCCCGACGGTCGTCGGTAGCTTCGGCCTGCTCTGCCTCACGGTCTCCATCGGGATCATGATCTGGGCGGTTCGCAAGGGCAGCTACGGGCTGCTAGCGGGCTAAATCCTGTAGCGGGCTTATCCTGCCTGCGGCGCTGGGGCAGAAGCGCGTTCGTCGATTGAGGTTGCGCTCAGGGCGAGGGACGGCGGCGAACCATTTGGCTGGCGGAGCATCCTGCGAGTGCCCGCGATCTGCGGCTGCGATAGAATGTCCGTCGCTTTTCCGTTTCCTCGATTCTGGAAACTTCGCATGAGCGCCAGCGTTGCCACCCTTCCTATTGCTGCGAACAAGCCCCAGCGGGCCGCCTCCACGGAGCCGCGACTTTGGCCCGCTGTCGTCGTCGTCCTGGCCTACTGGATCGTCTGGGCGCTCGTGGCGGCCTTCAGCAGCAACCCGTTCGCCAAGTTCATGACGCTCTTCTTTGGCCCAATGTTGCTGGCCGCTGCAATCCTGGGCTGGTGGCTGTTTTTCAGCAGGCTCCCCTGGATCAACCGCTTCTGGGGCGTCGGCTGCCAGTTGCTGCTGGCCGTTGTGGCGTATTTGCTGGCGCACGCGTCGGTGAACTGGATGGGCCTGCTGATGTACGCCACGCCCGTGGCACTGACGGGCGCAGTCGTCTGGCTCGTCGTCACCCGCGGGGCAAGGACCTTGGTCGGCTGGCTGGGCTTGCCAGCGATCGCGGCGCTGGCGTTCGGCTATGCCGACCTGATTCGCATCGACGGTATCACCGGCAACCTGGACGCCGAGCGCAGCTGGCGCTGGACCACGACGGCCGAGGAGCGGTTCCTTGCCGGCCAGAAACCCGCTGCCGCGCCCGCGGAGTCGGCGCCCGAAGCAACCGCGCCGCCGGCCCTGTCGCCGCTGGTCGCATCCGCCGGCGACTGGCCTGAGTTTCGCGGCCCCAATCGGGACGGCCACGTCCGCGGCGTGACCATCGAGACCGATTGGCAAAAGAACCCGCCGCGCGAAGTGTGGCGGCGGCTCGTGGGCCCCGGCTGGTCGTCGTTCGCCGTCATCGGGAACGTGGCCTACACGCAGGAACAGCGCGGACCGAGCGAAGCCGTCGTCTGTTTCGACGTCAACACGGGTCGCGAGCACTGGTCGCACCTGGACACGGCCCGCTTCGAGGAAATCGTGGCCGGTGCGGGCCCGCGGGCGACGCCCACGTTTCACGACGGTAAGCTCTACGCCCTCGGCGGCCGCGGCACGCTGAACTGCCTGGACG
>DASRJB010000904.1:0-5926 GCA_035649715.1 Pirellulaceae bacterium | reverse complement strand
CAGGACCGGCCGGGGAAGGATTCGATCCGGGTGCTGGAAGACACCGACGGCGACGGGCGGTTCGAGAAGGTCACAACCTTCGCCGACGGGTTGAATATTCCGATCGGCATCTATCCCTACAAAGGCGGCTGCATTGCGTGGAGCATTCCGAACATCTGGCATTTCGAGGATGCGGACGGCGACGGCGTGTGCGACAAGCGGACGGTCCTCTACGGCCCGTTCGACCACACCCGCGACGTCCACGGCAACTGCAACGCCTTCCGCCGCGGGTTCGACGGCTGGGTCTATGCCTGCCACGGCTTCAACAACGACAGCCGCGTGAAGGGCCGTGACGGCAATGAAGTCCACATGCAGTCGGGCAACACATTTCGCTTCCAGCTCGACGGCAGCCGCATCGAGCACTTCACGCACGGGCAGGTGAACCCGTTCGGGATGTGCTTTGACGAGCAGTTCAACATCTTCACGGCCGACTGCCATAGCAAGCCGCTGACGCAGCTCTTGCGCGGCGGCTATTACCCCAGCTTCGGCAAGCCGCACGACGGGCTAGGCTTTGTGCCCTCGATGATGGACCATTCGCATGGCAGCACGGCCATCTGCGGCGTCGCGATCTACAGCGGCGAGAACTTCCCGCCGGAGTATCGCGGACTCTTTTACAGCGGCAACGTGATGACCAGCCGCATCAACTGCAACAAGCCTGAGTATCACGGCAGCACGATCCGGGCGATCGAGCAGCCGGATTTTCTCAGTACGAGCGATCCCTGGTTTCGCCCGGTCGACATCCACATCGGCCCCGACGGGGCGATGTACATCCTCGACTTCTACAACCGGATCATCGGCCACTACGAAGTCCCCCTGCCGCACCCCGGCCGCGACCGCACCAGCGGGCGAATCTGGCGAGTTGCCTACAAGGGCGCTGTAGGGAATGCCCTCCGTGGCATTCCCGGCCGCGGGACCGACCTGACCAAACTGACCATCCCGCAGCTGATTGAGCAGCTTGATTCGCCACAGCTGGAACACCGCCTGCGGGTGCTGAATTACCTCGCCGACCAGAGAGCCAAAGAGTGCGCCCTACCGGCGACGCGGGCCTTCGAATCTCCGCGCAGTCCCCCGCAGCAGGCCGCCGCGATGTGGCTGCTCAGGCGCTGCGCGAGCTTCAGCCAACAGCGGCTCAGGGCGGCAGCCCTCCATTCCAATCGCGATGTCCGCCTGCACGCCCTGAAAATGCTTGCGGATTCGGCTGCTTTGGATGAGGGCGACTTGAGCCTGGCGAGTGCCCGCACCAAGGACGAGGATGCGTTCGTCAGGCGGGCCGCGGCCGAGGTCCTGGGTGCGCACCCCGCGCCCGCCCAATTTGGCGGCCTGGTCTCGCGGCTGCCGGCCATCGCCGAGGACGATGCGTTGTTTCGACAGGCCGTTCGGTTGGCGATCCGGGAAGTACTGCAGGTGATGGATTCCGACGCCGGCTGGGCCATCGCCGAGCGATTGGGAGGTACCAAGGAGCAAATGCAGGAAGTGGCGGGGCTGGCAGCGTCGGCCCAGTCAGCCGGCGCGGCGGCCCTCTTGGTGAGCTATCTGGGCCGGCTGGAAACGCTGCCCGCCATCGACTATGAGCGGCTGGCCAGTAACATTCCCGCGGCCAGCGTGGAGCGGCTGGTGGCCATTTGTCGCGAGCGGAGCACGGGCGACGTGCAGTCGCAGGCCGTTCTGATCCGGTCCCTGGCGGCCGGCCTTTCGCAGCGAAATCCCGTCGCCGCCCCCGTCCTGCAGGCGTGGGCGACTCAGATTTGCAGCGAGATTCTCGGCGCCAGCTCGCCCGAATCCGTACCCTGGAACGCCGTACCCATCGATGGCCTGCCGCCTTCGGAGAATCCCTGGGTCGTCGCGGCGCGGCCGAGCAATGATGGCGACAAAGATTCGCTGTTCTATTACAGCCTGCCGAAGGGAGAGCAGCGGACGGGCATCTACCGCAGCGGCGCGTTCGAGCTGCCGGCGAAGCTGAGCTTCTGGTGCGCAGGCCACAGCGGCTTTCCGGGCCGGCCGCTGAACGACGGGAACTACGTGCGGCTGCGGGATGCGAAGACGCATGAGTTGTTGGCCGAGTCGCGGCCGCCGCGGAACGACACGGCGCGGCGGTTCGAGTGGGATCTGAGCAAATTCGTGCGCCCAGAGGGCGAGGCTCCTGCCGAGCCGCGTCGTGGTTACATCGAGCTGATCGACGGCGACACGGCCAATGCCTATGCCTGGCTGGCCGTCGGCCGCTTCTCGCTCGCCTCGCTTAACCCCGGCCAGGCGGCCGGCCGCCAGCAGCTAGCCGCCGAGATCGTCGGCAAACTCAAGCTGACGATTCTCAAGCCCCAACTCACATCGCTGGTCTCAGCGCCGAATACGGATCGCACGGCCCGCGCGGCGATCGCACAGGCCCTGGTCGCGATGAAACCCGACGCCCGCGCGGCGGCGCTGGCTGTGGCGCTCGGCGATCCGCAAACTCCCGCCGTACTTCAAGTGAAGATCGGCGCGGCGATCGAGCGCAACGTGGAGGGCACCTATCTCGAAGCCCTGCGCGACGTCATGAAGCAAGCGCCGACGCGGCTGCAAGCCCAGCTCGCCGATGCGCTCGCCGGCGACACGAGCGGCGCGGCGGCGCTCATCGCTCTCGTCGAATCGGGCCTGGCGGCCCCGCGGCTGCTGCTGCTACCGAACGTCAAAAACAAGCTTGCCGCCCTGGGCAGCCAGAACCTCGACCAGTGCGTCGCCAAGATCACCGCCGCGCTGCCGCCGGCCAGCGAGACGATCGATCGCTTGCTCCTGGAGCGCCGCGTCGCGTTTGCCAAGGCGATGCCCAACCACGAGCGCGGACTGGCCCTGTTCACGAAGCACTGCGCGGCCTGCCATCAAATCGGCGGCAAGGGCGCCGTCGTGGGCCCGCAACTCGACGGCATCGGCAGCCGCGGCCTCGACAGGCTTCTCGAAGACACCCTCGATCCGAACCGCAACGTCGATGTCGCCTTCCGCACGACGACCATTCGTACGAAGGACGGCCAGGTGCTTACCGGACTGGTCCGCCGGGAGGAAGGCCCGCAGCTCGTTCTGGCCGACGCGCAGGGCAAGGAGTTCACGGTCGCCAAGAGCGAGATCGACGGCCAGCAGAAGACGAACCTCTCGCTGATGCCCGCCAACGTCGGCGAAGTCGTTACGGCCGAGGAGTTTGCGGACCTGATCGGTTACTTGCTGGCGCAAAGGCAGGCGGCGAACAAATAGCGGCGGCGTGGGAGGGCGAGGCTCCGCCGAGCCGCGGCTCGGAGGTTCGCCCTCCCGAATCCGCAACTTCAGAGCTTGGCAATGAAGTGCACTTGCCGGGCAACCTCGACGAAGCCGAGCGACGGGTAGAGGTGGTTGCCGATGGCGTTCTGGGCGAGGGTCTCGATTTTGGCGTGCGTGAGGCCGGCGGCGCGAAAGTGCCCAAGGGCGTGCTCGATCAGCGTGCGGCCCAGTCCGTGATTGCGGTAAGCCGGCGCGACCGCGAGGTTCGGAATGTGGCCGATCCCCGCCTCCGGATCCTGCCAGGTCGTGATGTAGCCGGCGATCGTTCCCTGGTCGTCGGCGACGAAGCAGCCGGCGGAATCGCGGGCGACGTCCAAGTCGATGTGGCGGGCTTTCCGCCACATCCAATCGTGGCCGTTGATCGGCCCAAACGCCTGCTCGATGCCGTGATCGATTGACACACCCGTGAAGCCATCGACGGTGATGCCCTTCAAAGCGTCCAAATCGGCGGGTTTGAAAGGGCGGATGTGCATTTCAGATTTCAGATTTGAGATTTCAGATGTGCGGCAGACGCAAGTGCATCATAAATCTGAAATCTGAAATCCTAAATCTGAAATCTTTGGCCGCGTTCCCCGTCTGGCATTGCCTGGGAATGTCCGGTACACTTTCTTATCACTCCCCAACGGGCGGGTACGGCTGGCCGCTTCGCGTGTCGCCGACTCGCTCGGATGCAGGCGTTGGGCGGCGGTGTCGGTAGAAGGGTGCCAGTCACCCGCAGCACCGAAGTGTCGTCCGGTGAAGGCCGTGGACTGTGCGGGTCCGCGGCCTGCTGCCGCAGGGCAGGTCGTTTTTCGACCCACCCTCGGCTTGGCAATTGCAGTGGGAAGGAAGCGTCGCCCCAGTTGGGTTGCGGGGGCGTACCAGGCACAGGAGAACGCGACCATGAAATAGCAGATACAAAGTCCCGCGTGCGGCCAGCTGGCCAGGGCCCGCGGGCATAAGGGAGGGCAACAGTGCCCATTCGGATTTACGCGCTCGCCAAAGATTTGAAGATCGATAGCAAGGAGCTGGTGGAGTTCTGCAACAAGGCAGGCATCCCCGGTAAAGGCTCTGCGCTGGCCAGTCTGGAAGACGACGAGGTCGTCAAGCTCAGGGCCTGGATGGATGCGTCGGCGACGAAGCGCCAGGCCGCCGGCCCCGCCCCGCTGGTCGATACGAAGGCAGTTCTCTCGACGCCTGTCGCCGGTACGGCCACGCTGCCTCCGCCGCCGCCACCCACGCGGCCTTCGGCCGTTCCGGTCCGCCCGCGGCCCGCCGCCACGCCGGTCATCCCGCCGACTCCGCCTCCTGCTCCGGCCAAGACGGCAGAGTCCGAAGCGCCTGCGATTTCCGCCAAGGGCACGGCTGTGGTGGAGCTGCCGCCGCGACCAGCGCAAGCGCCGCAGCCGTCCGTCACCGCGCCGACGGCTCGCGTCGCGGCGCCGCTGCCCCCGACTGCCGAACCCGCGCCGGTTCGAGGCGATTCGCTGTTTCGGCCCCGCGGCAGCGGCATCAAGGTGCTCGACGCCAAGACAAAACGCCCGGCGACCGACGGCCGCAAGAAAGACGAAGGAGGCGCGGGCAAGCCTCCGGAGCGCCGCGGTCCGGGCGGTTCGCCGCGGTTCGCCGCGATGCCCGAGGTCAAGCAGCCGACGCCCTCCGCCAAGACCACCGAGGAAAGGGTTCAGAAGCCGATCCTGAAGCTGCCGACGGACGTCCTCAAGGGAAGCAAGTCGAGCCGGGCAGCGCCGCTGCAGGCTTTGGCGGAAAAGGTCGATCGCGAGCGGAAGCAAAAAGACACGGCAGACAAGCTCGGGGGCCTGACGGGCGCCGACGGCAAGGGCCCGCTGACCGCCAAGGGGAAAGGCCGCAAAGGCCGGGGCGACGAAGAGGAAATCCGCGGCAAGGGTCTGGCCGACATGGCCTCGATCCGGACCGACCGCACCAAGGGGCGGAAGGCCAAGTCCACCGAAACGGGCGACGACGAAGTCGCTCCGCGCCGCAAGCGAACGCTCGTCCGCAGCAAGTCGCACGGCAGCACCGCCGCGCCCCGCAAGGGGAAGGTGGCGCTGGAATTGCCCGCCACCGTCCGCTCCTTCAGCGAAGCCACGGGAGTCAGCTCCGGGCAAGTGCTCAAGACGCTGATGGGCCTGGGCATGGCGGTCACTATCAATGCGCCGATCCCCAACGACTATCTCGAGTTGCTGATCGGCGAGCTGGGCGTGGAGGTGGAGTTCAAGGCCGCGCAGTCGCTGGAGGAAAAGCTGCTGGCGCGATTCGAGCAGGAGGAAGAAGAGGATGCGGCAAGCCTGACGCCGCGGCCGCCGATCGTCACGGTGCTGGGCCACGTCGATCACGGCAAGACATCGCTGTTGGACAAGATCATCGGCACCAACGTCGTGGCCGGCGAGGCAGGCGGCATCACGCAGCACATCCGAGCCTACCTGATCGAGACCAAGGACGGCCGGCATGTATCGTTCGTCGATACGCCAGGCCACGAAGCCTTCACCGAGATGCGGGCCCGCGGTGCCAACGTCACGGACATCGCCGTGCTGGTCGTTGCCGCCGACGACGGCATCATGCCCCAAACGGAAGAGGCGATCAGCCACGCCAAGGCCGCTGAAGT
>DASRJB010000903.1:0-4476 GCA_035649715.1 Pirellulaceae bacterium | reverse complement strand
GCACCGCGTGACGACGGTCAGCCGGCTTTCGCCGAAGCTCGAAGAGTTCGACGTGGTCGTGTGGGCGCCCAACGATTTCGAGCCGCCAACCAAGGAGCAGCGCGAGTTCCTGGAGGACTGGCTGGTCAACGGTACGAATCGGACGGTGATCTACATCGGCCGCGACTACGACGGCGCGGCCGCTTATTGGGACCGCATCGCGCCGCAAGCGCCGCCCGAGCAGGCCGACGAAATGCTCCGGCGGCGGGCCGAGGCCCGCGCCGCCCACGAAGCGGCCCGCTCCAAGATGCCGGTGAAGCAATACTCCCGCTGGTTCACCGTCGAGCGCGACAAACCGCCGAAGAAGCCGGCGAAGCTCACCGGCGAGTGGGCAGGCGCGGTGGATCCCGCCAAAACCGAGATTCACCTGGAGGGCCGGCTGTCGATTCCGACCAAGCGCGACGCCGGGCCCAGCGATCCGTCGGTGCCCGCCGAGATCAAGACGCTGCTGGCCGCCGACGGCGAAGGGATCATCTATCGCGAGTCGGATGCCGAGGAGTGGGGCGACGGCCAGGTGATCGTCGTCGCCAACGGCTCACTGGTCCTCAACTATCCGCTGGTCAACAGCGAGAACCGCAAGCTGGCGGGCCGGCTGGTCGATGAGTGCGGCGAGAAAGGTCGCGTCGTCTTCCTAGAAAGCGGGCCGGGCGGGCCGCCGGTCCTCGACAAGGAACCCTCCGCCGGGGCGGCCGGCGTGCTCGACCTGCTCAAAGTCTGGCCGCTGAACGTGATCCTCCTGCACGGCACGCTCTTGGGTGTCATTTTCTGCCTGGCCCGCTCGCCGATCTTCGGCCGCCCGCGCGAATTGCGGCCCGAATCGCCCACCGATTTCGGCAAGCACGTCGCCGCCCTGGGACAGCTACTGGCCCGCTCCAAGGATCGAAACTATGCTCAGGCTCGCCTGGCCCACTATCGGCAAATTGCCGAACGCAAGTCGGGAAGGTCGCACCTCAAAAACAAATGACCAATGACGAATGACCAGGTCATTTGTCACTTGTCATTGGTCATTCGTATTCAGCAATGTCCCAACCAACGACCACCGCCGACACCATCGAGTTCCACTGCTCCGGCTGCGGGCGGGCGCTGAAGGTGCCCGCCAGCGCGGCCGGCCGCAGGGCCAGTTGCCCGCAGTGTAGCGCGATCGTGCAGGTGCCGGCCACTTCGCAGCCGCCCAGTTCGCCCTCGCAGCCCGCGGCGGGCGGCAATTCGCACCCGGCTCAGCCAGCGCCGCCGATCCAGCCGACCTGGACCATGCCCGCAGCCCCTGCGGCTGCTCCGCCGCCTCCCACGCCGGCCGCGCCGACGCCGGCCGCTCAGCATCCACTCGGCCCATTGCCCGCGCCTTCAACGTTCAAGCCGCAGCCGCTGCAGCAGCCGCAGCCGGCGGGCTTGCGTCCGCAGGTAGCGCCCGGCGCCGAGACGCCGACCAAACGGCTGTTCGACCGGATCACGGCGGAGATTGCCAAGATTTACGTCGGCCAGGACGAGCTGGTGCTGGGGGCGCTGGTCGCGCTCTTCTCCAGCGGGCACGTGCTGATCGAGAGCGTCCCGGGCCTGGGCAAGACGCTGTTCGTGCGGACGCTGGGGCGTGTGATGGGGCTGAAGTTCGGCCGCATCCAGTTCACGGCCGACCTGATGCCGTCCGACGTGACCGGCGCGCCGATCCTGGACATGAAGACGCAGGAGTTCCGCTTCCGCCAGGGTCCGGTCTTCACGCAGCTCCTCTTGGCCGACGAGATCAACCGGGCACCCGCCAAGACGCACGCGGCCCTTCTGGAGATCATGCAGGAGTACCGCGTCACGGTGGACGGCAAGAGCCATCCGATCGAGAAGCCGTTCCTGGTGCTGGCAACGCAGAACCCGATCGAATCGGAAGGGACTTACAACCTGCCCGAGGCCCAGCTCGACCGCTTCATGTTCAAGCTCGTCGCCAGCTATCCGCAGGAGGGTGAGGAGGCCGAAATCCTCAAGATGCACAGCGCCCAGCGCGACGTGACCGAGCGGCTGGACACCGAGCTGGCGACGATCACCGCCGCCCCGGAAATCTTGGAGACGATCCAGTCGAACGCCGCGGTGCGGATCGACGAGCGGCTGGTCGATTACATCAACAAGATCGTCCGCCGCACGCGGGAGTGGCCGCAGTTTCACATGGGGGCCTCGCCGCGGGCCGGCATTTCGCTGATGCAGGCCGCCCGCACGCTGGCCGCGTTCTCCGGCCGCGACTTCGCCGTGCCCGACGACGTGTTCCAGATCGCCCTGCCCGCCCTCCGCCACCGCGTCGCCCTCACCGCCGAAGCCGAGGTCGAAGGCCAGAAGGTGGACGACCTGCTCACCGAGCTGATCCGCTCGGTAGAAGTCCCGCGGCTGTAGGAGGTCAGTTCGCGTATGCGGAGAGCCGTCCTATGCCAGCTTTGTCCGATTACACCAACGTCTTTGCCACCGCGCTGCAAGTACTGCGCGACAAGGGATACCGTGTTTGGTTCGATGCCCGCGCTGGCAACTATTGTGCTGAGAAAGACGGCTGGGATTTCATGTCTCGTTCGCCGTGTGGTTTGCTAGGAGTCGTCGCGATCTACGAGCATGTGAAGCCGACGCAGTTTCGCGAGTACTGGTGGCGCAGCTACTTAGCGCCCGACCATAGACAATTGACACGCGACTCTCCGGATTACATTCCCGTCTACGCTCGCGACAAGAAATCGACCGAGACGAATGACTGAGGGCCGGAGGCCCGTCAGGAAATAGCCCCAACCGTGAGGTTGGGGTTCGAAGCCACGGCAACACGTCGGTGAGGTCCGGAGGACCGGCACGTGCCTGCGGATTCGTTCTGTGTCGGCCCTCCGGGCCTATTCCTTCTTCCTCTGGTACGTCACCAGGTAGAGCTGCGTCCCGGCGGCGGTGGCGAATTCGGCGGGGGCCATTTTGCCGGAGAGGTCGTAGCAGACGCGGAGCGTGTCGCCCTTGAGCTCGTAGATGCAGGGGAAAGTCTTGTCCTTATTGGGTCCGTCGGTGCCGGTGATGGTCAGCTGCTTCGGTTTGGCGGCCTTGTCGAGCTTCCAGGTGCCGCGGTCGAGCTGGCCCGCCACGGTGACTTCGTATTTGCCTTCGGTCAACTTGAGAACGATCGACTTCAGCACCGCGTCGGGCATCGCCGCCCCGGCCAGTTCCGCTTTCATGGGCGTCCAGGTCCCGATCAGCGCCATTTCATCGTCCACTTCGTCCGCCGCCACGGCGGGCAGTGTCATCGCGACCAGAACACCCACGCACAGAAGCCGCCACATGATCGTCTCCCTTCATGAAGCAAGTTTCGAGGAGCCAGCGACCCCAAGATCATCCCCGTCCACACCGGCCGGATCAAGTCGCTGCGCGCGCCTGGTGAACCGGAGTGTTCCGTCGGTTAGAGTAGGACTCGCATCGCAGTATCTAGCCGGAGGCCAGACCATGGCAATATCCTGCACGCGCCGCGAAGTGCTCCAATCCGCGGCTGCGGCGACTGTGGCCGCGGCCCTGCAGTCACAGGCCGCCGCTCAGGTTCCGCGTACGCCGCGCGTCGATGCCCACCTGCACTGTTTCGCGGGACCGCTCGACGCGAAGTTCCCGTATCACGAGCGAGCGCCGTACAAGCCCGATCAGCCGGCGACGCCCGAGCACCTGCTCGACTGCATGAAGCAGGCCGAGGTGGATTACGCAATCGTCGTGCATCCGGAGCCCTACCAGGACGACCACCGCTACCTGGAGCATTGCCTGGCGGTCGGCCGCGGCAAGCTGAAGGGGACGCTGCTGCTGTTTGCCGACCGCGCCGGCTCGCTCGACAAGCTGCCCCAGCTCGCCAAACTGCCCGTCGTCGCCCTGCGGGTACACGCCTATGCCCCGGACCGGCTGCCCCCCTTCGGCAAGCCGGAATTGCGGCGGCTGTGGCAAGCGGCCGGCGACCACGGCCTGGCGGTGCAACTGCACTTCGAGCCGCGGTACGCCCCGGGCTTCGAACCGCTGATCCGCGAGTTCTCCAAGACCAAGGTGATCATCGACCACCTCGGCCGGCCATTTCAGGGCACGCCCGCCGAGCACGCAGTCGTCCTGAAGTGGGCGAAGCTCGACAACACGATCATGAAGCTCTCGGCGATTCCCGAAAAAACAACCTACCCGCACCGGGACATCGCCCCGGTCATTCGCCAGCTCACGGACGCCTGGGGCGCCGAGCGGATGATCTACGGTGGCGGATTTAGCGCCACCGCGACCGGAGAGAGCTACCGCCAGGCATTTGAGAAGGCACGCTCGCAACTGACCCACCTCTCGGCCGCCGATCAGGCCAAGATTTTCGGCCACTGCGGCCCGAGTGTTTTCCCTGGCGACGTAGTGTCGCGGCGGCCGGCGACTGCGATGAGCATTTGCACCGCGCCGCAGCAATCACGTAAAATCAGGCTGGCGATTGGTTTGCTC
>DASRJB010000902.1:0-10719 GCA_035649715.1 Pirellulaceae bacterium | reverse complement strand
CGCGGTACCACTGGGTTGACGGGGAAAACCTCGATCTTCGTCACGCGCGGGGCCTTCAGGTCGAGCTTCACTCCCTGGTTGATCCAGTCGCGGACCAACTCGTAGTACGGCTCGCCGACGTTTGTCCGTACGCCGCCGACGTGCGGGATCGAGCCGGTCGCCTTGAGCAACATCAGGCTCTGATCCGGCGCCGCGCGGTTGAACCGCCGGCCGCCGATATCGTCGGTGAAGGCCCGGTGGTCATAGAGCGCGTCGTAGCCGCGCAGCGACAATTTGAAGCCGGCCTTGCCCTCCCTGGCCCCGTGGCAAGTGCCCGCGTTGCAGCCCATCCGCGACAAGGCCGGCTGCACGTCGCGCACAAAGCTGACGACGTGCGGCTGGGCGACGCCGCTCACCTTGGCGGCGACCTTGGTCGAAAGGCCGCCGAACGTGAATGTGATCTCCTCGGTGCCATCCGCCTTGGCCCGCACCAGGCCGTCTTTCGACACCGCCACGGCAGTGCCCGGCGATGACACCTGCGCCATCCGCGTGAGATCGACCGTCTCGCCGCTATCGAGCTTGCCGGTGATCAGCAGTTGGCGATAGTCAAACTTATGCGTCAGCTCCACCGTTGCAGGCCGCGCTTCGAGCGCCACGACGTTCAGCCCCGCGGGGAGCTTCTCGCTCGGCACTTCGTCGCCGCGCAAAGAAAGCACTAGCCCCGTTAGCACGAGGGCCGTAGCCCAGCAGAGTACGCAGAGAGGTTGGTTCAGCTTCACCATCTGGCTCCTAATTCGCCGCCACGGCGGCCCCCGTAATTTCCACCGGTGTGAACCGCTTGATTAGCGTTCCGTCCGTCGCGTTATACAGCCGCACGTCGCCGTCGAAGCCGCCGGCGGCGACGATCGTGCTGTCCTTGTTGAAATCGACCGTGAATATGCCCCCTTCGGGCACGCTGACTTTCCACACGACCGCCCCGTCCATCGCGTTATAGACCCGTACTTCGCCCACGCCGTCGCTGGAGCTGCCAGCGGCGATGCGGCTGCCGTCGTGGTTGTAGGCCACGCCAAAGACGCGGCCTGGCAGCTCGGCGAATTCGCGGAGCAGGTTGGCGTTGTCGCCGATCTTGCGGGCCTCGGTCCGGACCATCTTGAAGATCTTGGGTGCGCCGTCCGAACCGCCGCAGAGCAGCTCGTCCTTCGTGGGATGGCGGTCGATGGAGATCAGCCCGCCCTTGAGAGCGCCGGGCGTGATGCTCGTGAGGTTGTCGATGAACCGCTCGGTCTTGACCTCGATCAGCTTCATCGACATGTCGCGGCTGACCGAAATGATGTGATCGCTGCCTACGCTGAAGGTCGTGTCGAGCACCCAGTCGCTGTGCGCGCCGTTAAACAGAACCTGCTTGCCGGTTTCGGCGTCGAACGCACGGACCGTGTTGTCGGCGCAGCCGATGGCGACCATCTTCCCACTGGGGGCCCAGCTCGCGCCGTAGAGCGTGTCGTAGCCGATCATCAGCGAGAGCTTCAGCTCGCGTTTCTCGACGTCCCAGATTTGCAGTTCGCCAAACCGCCCCGGCGAGCCGCCGCTGACGGCCAGGAACTTGCCGTCGGGAGAGAAGCGGGCCGACTCGATCCGCTCGGACTGACCGACCAGACGCCCCGCCAGAGCGGAGCCGTCGGCCTTGTGCAGCAGCACTTCGTGATAGCCGCTCACAGCCAACAGGGTGCCGTCGGGCGAGAACTCCACCGACTTCAGCACCGGCGCCGCCATATAGATCGGCGGATGGGCCGCGTCGTACTGCGGCCGGTTGCTGGCGGGCGTGTCGTCTTTCGCCCCCTGGGCGATCCACTTCGTAATCGTGTCGATTTCGCTGGAAGTCAGCGGCGGCAACTCCTTGGGCATTTCGGCCTTGCCGTCTTTGCCCGGCGTAATCTGGTCGATGAGATAGCTCTTTTTGGGGTCACCCGGCACGACCGCCGCCGAGCCGCTCTCGCCGCCCTTCAGCAGCGCGGCGAAATCGGTCATCACGTACTCGCCGCCCTTCTTCGCCGGCTGATGGCAGCCCGTGCAGTTCTTCTGCCGCAGGATGGGCAGCACGTGCTTGAAGAAGCTGATGTCAGCGTCTGCCGCGGGTTCTGCAGCAATTACTGAGGCGGGAGCGATACAAAGTGCCAAAGCCACCCATCGACTGTGCATCGCGCCACCCCCGTGCAGGAACACCGTCGCCAGCCGCCATCCACTGCCGCCGTGGCCGCGTCATCTTCAGAGTCGTCAGGGCGGGAACTGGAAGGCGGGCGCGTGGCAAAGCTGACGCGGCTCCAGAAGACCACATCAACCGATTCAGCCACGCCCTTGAATATAGCCGCCGGACACCCAGCACGCAATCGTTTGTGGGAGGCAAGTCGGCGCTATCTGCTTGCGGGCGCGTAAGTTACGGCTGCCAACGAACGCCCGCCAGCAGCCGGTGCGGGCGGGCTTGCGCGAAACCGACGGCAGATTTCCGACGGACTATGGGATCGTCGGGGGAGCCGGTGTAGTGGCCGGGACGGCGGGCCTCGCATCGGTGCCTGGTGTCTGGCCACGAACGCGGAGGTTCGGGTCCGTCGCAGCATTTATTCCGCCAGCACCGGCACTTGCCGTTCCAGACATCCCACCGGTGTACCTATAGGTCGTGTAGGTCGTGTTGTTCGAGCGGGCACGGCGCCGGCCGAAAATCCGGGGCCAAGCGTCGGCGTCAGCCACGATTACCAGCGAGCTCAATCCGATGACTGCAAAAACCAACCACTGTTTCCAATTCCGAGCCATGGAAGGTCCTCCTGCAAGTGGGTCCGTGATTTTCGGGAGCCGAACGCAATGGCCGCAACTGCTAGCGGACCTTTAGCCCCCGAAAACGATGCGCCACCCATTCGCAAAGGCTGTGCCGCGTCTGGGCCCACGGACTCTGGGTAGGCTCAGGGATTCTGGAAACCAAGCATTCAACTGCCCTTCGCCAGGCTGTCAGCAGTGCGGACAGCTTGACGCCTGCTTGACCACCACCGGCCAACTGCGGTGGCGTCAGCTTCGCGGAGACGGTCCGCATTACAATGCAGGCATGGGCCGGAAGAGAAAAATCCGCCACGAATTCCGCAAGCAACACCAGGGCCGGAAGCGCCAAGGCGATTTGACGCGGCAGGTGCTCGGCGACGAAAACGCCGAGGACCGGCTCGTTCGCTCCGAACGCCTGACCGGCAAGGGCGACCTCACCCGCAAGCGGACTATCGTCGGCGTCGAGGCCGATGCCGAGACCGCGGGGTTCGCCGTCCTTCGCGACGTCGATGGAACCGCGATCCGCGGCCACGTGCTGAGCGTTCACGGCCTGTCGAGCGTCGTGCAGGCCGATGACGGCCGCCAGTTCCGCTGCGCCGTGCGCGGCGTGCTGAAAGACCTGAGCACCGACCTGCGGCACGTGGTCGTGGCGGGCGACATCGTCTGGATCCGCCCCGAAGCAACCGGCGACTCGCTGATCGAGCGGATCGAGCCGCGTGCGCGGATTCTCAGCCGCACGAGCAAAGGCCGGCAGCAGATCCTCGTCGCCAACGTCGATCAACTCGTGATCGTAACGAGCGCCGCCGAGCCGACGCTGAAGCCGAACCTGATCGACCGCTTTCTGGTCGAGGCCGAGCAGATGCGGATCGAGCCGATCCTCTGCATCAACAAGATCGACCTGGTCGATCCGGCCGATCTGCAGCCCTTCGCCGGCGTGTATGGCCAGATGGGTTACCGGGTGCTGCTGGTCAGCGCTACGACCGGCCAGGGCATCGACCAGCTGCGGCGGCTGGTGGCCGGCAAGGAAAGCGTCGTCGCCGGGCAGAGCGGCGTCGGCAAGTCGTCGCTGCTCAACGCCATCGAGCCGGAGCTGGCCCTCAAGGTCGGCGAGGTCAGCCGCGAAAACCAGAAGGGCAAACACACCACGACCGTCGCCCGGCTGATTCCGCTGGCGATTGGTGGGTTCGTGGTCGATACGCCGGGCATTCGGCAGTTTCAGCTGTGGGACATCGTGCCCGAGGAAGTCGCCGGACTCTATCGCGATATTCGGCCTTACGTCAGCCGCTGCCGGTTTCCCGATTGCACGCACACGCACGAGGCCGACTGCGCCGTGAAGGACGCGGTGGCCGACAACCGCCTCGACGCCCGGCGGTACGAGAGCTACTGCCATGTGCGGGCCGGCGACGAGGAATGAGTCACGCCTGCGCTGTGGTGCCGAGCTGCCACGCTGCCCAGATGGCGAGCTGCTCGCGGAAGATCTTGGCGTTGTGGCGAATGTCCACCGGTAATGCGTTGCGAATCATGAAGTCGCCGATCTCGGCCGTGTGGGCGTGCTGTTGGCCGAGTTCGCGCAGTTCGCCAATCAGCTGCGCCGCATCGGACGTCGATCGCGGTCGTTTCTCGGGCCAGGGTTCGACGATGATCACCGGCCGTTGTTGCCCCGGCCCTCCGACGCCGACCAGGGCTGAGCGATAGACGCGCGGGTGCTGGTTGAAGATCGCCTCGCAGGGAATCGTGAACAGCGTCCCGCGCGGCGTGATGACGCGGTGCGACTTGCGGCCGCAGAACCAGAACCGCTCGTGTTCCAAATAGCCGACGTCGCCCATCCGATGCCAGAACGACTGGCCGTCCCGAATCTTGTGCAGCGCGTTGCACTCGGTCCGCGTCACGTACTCCGTGGTCACGACCGGGCCGCGGACGATCAGCTCGCCGATCTCGCCGCTGGGAAGCTCTTCCGCCCGCTCCAGCGTGGCGAGCGGGCCGTCGGTGATGCGGATGACCTTCCAGTCGATCCCCGGGAAGTGCCGCCCGACGCAGGTGCCTGCGCCGGCAGCACTCTTGGCGGCCGTCTCGGCCAGCACCTCCGAGGCGGCAATCGAAGCGACGGGCAGCGCCTCGGTCGCGCCGTAGGGCGTGTGCACGTCTCCCTCTGGGGCAATCGCCGCTTTCATTCGCTGCAGCACGTGCGGCGGAACCGGCGCGCCGGCCGACATCACTCGCCGCAGTGTCGGCATCACGATCTGTCGCTCTTCGCAATACCGGCCGACGACGTTCCACAGCGCCGGCGAGCCGAACGCCTGCGTCACCTTCCAATCCGTGACCGCTTCGACGATGTTTCGCGGATCGACCCGCGCCGGCCGCGTCGGGTCCATGTCCGGAATGACGGTCGTCACGCCCATCGCGCAGTTGAAGAGCGCAAACAGTGGAAAGCCGGGCAGGTCGATTTCGCCCGGCTGAATGCGGTAGAAGTCGCGAATCTCATCGGCCTGGCGGTCGAAATTGCCATGGCGGTAGAGCGTGCCCTTCGGCGGGCCCGTGCTGCCCGTGGTGAAGATGATCGCTGCCGGATCGTCCGCCTTGGTCACCGCGGGCCGCCAGTCGGCCGAGAGCTTTCGCGCGCGGAGCTGCGCGATCGTGCGGCCGCCCCAGAACCAGCGGCGGCCAACCGTCACGTTGAGCTTGGCGTTTGGAAATCGCCCCCGCAGCACGCATCGCACCGCCTGCGCCAGCGGTACGCCGATGAAGCCCTCGGGTTCGCTTTCCACGAGACAGCGGATCAGGTTCCGCCGGCCCATGCCCGGGTCGATCAGCACGCTCACGACGCCCGCCTTGAACATCGCGAACACCAGCGAGATGAAGTCGATGCTTGGCGGGACCATCAGCACCAGCCGCGTGCCGGGCCGCGCACCCATCGCCGCCAGGCCGTCGGCCAGCAGGTTGCTGTCGTCGTCCAGTTCGCGAAACGTCAGCGACGCGTAGATCCGCTTGCCGCCATCGCGCCCGCGCGGCACTACGACGGCCACGCCGTTGGGATTGAGGCGGGCCGTTTCGCTCAGCCGCAGGCCGACGTTGACGATGGCCGGGTGTCGGGGGTCGGGAGTCGGGAGTCGGGTTTCAGCGGGGGCAGACTGCTGCATACAGAGGTTATTCTCTTACTCTCGACGCGTCCGACTCTGGACTTCGCTCGCGGCGAAATCCAAGACCAGCCGGGCCACATCGACGCCGTGGGCCTTGGCGAGGCCCTTCCAGCCGGGCACGGCGTTGACTTCGAGCGTGTAGAGCCGGCCGTCGCGGCCGGGCAGCACGTCCACGCCGGCGACCGGCGCGCCGACCGCAGCGGCGGCCCGCCGGGCAATCTCCGCCAGCGCGTCGTCGGGCACCAGTGGCTCGGCCGCCGCGCCGCGGCTGATGTTTGTGCGCCAATCGAGCGGATTGCACCGCCGCATGGCCAGGATTCTCTCGCCGATAACGAGCAGGCGGACGTCGCAGCCTTCGTGCGGCACGAATTCCTGGAGGTAGAGCACAGCGCCGAGCTGCGCGAGCATTTTGAACGCCCGCTCGGCCAGCGCTTCGTCATTGAGCCGCGCGATCCCGCGGCCCTCGCTGCCAAACAGCGGCTTGAGCACGACGTCGCCGCCCAGTTGCTCGAACGCGGCCAGCGCGTCGTCGGCCGTCTGGCAACAGATCGTCCGCGGCGTCAACAGTCCGGAGGCGGCCAGTTTTGCGGAAGTGAGGTACTTATCGACGGCCGCTTCGACGGCCCTCGCCGGGTTGATGACGACGCCGCTGGCGGCTTCGTACCGCCCCAGGCAATCCATCCGGAAGACGACTTGCTCCAGCGAGCCCGGCGGCATCGTGCGGACCAGCACCGCGTCGAAGTCCGCCAGGTCGCGCCCGCCGCAGAGGACTTGCGTCCTGCCCTGCTCGTCGATCTGGGCGCTGACCGCGCTGAAGGGCAGCGTGACCACTTCGTGGTCGCCCGCCGCCGCCCGCGTCAAATCGCGGGCGTACCAGCTTTCGGGAGCAGCGAGGACGGCAAAACGCACGGGCAGGGTTCAGGGTTCGGGGTTCAGGGTTCAGAGTAGGAGCGGGAGAGTACATCGGGCCGCAGTTGGCCGAAGCGGTGCGACTTGCCGGTCGCCAGGTTGTTCAGGGTGACAGCGGCGGGGCTGAACAGCAGCGGGTCGATCTTGTAGAAGTCGCGCCCGGCTTTTTGGAAGATCGCGGCAAACGGCTCACCGTAGTCGCGCGAGGCGCTGCTGGGAATCTGCGGGCCGATTTGCGCGAGACGTGCGTCGTCGTCGCGGACCCACAGCGTGACGTCGCCGCCATAGAGGATCGCATCGTTCGTGCGCCCGATGCCGACGAGGTCGTCGGCAGCCACCGGCGGCAGCGGCGCTGAGCCAAAACCGCTGATGATGTTTTTCAGGTCGTAGCCCAGCTCGTGCAGTTTGTGGAGCCCCGTCTCGACTGAGCGGGCAACCACTTGCACGGTGCCGGCGATGCTTGCCGTCCGGGCTACCAGCAGCGTCAACTTCTCCGGCGCGACGCCGCATTGCTCGGCGATCTTGCGGCAGACCTCCTCGGTCGGCAGCTTGCTCGTCTCCAGCACGCCCACGACGCGGGCGGCCTGCTCGCGGTAGCCCAGGTGCTCGAACAGCGGCTCGCGGCACGCCGCCGCCCGCATCGGACCGCTGCCCATGCCGAAGAACTTTTCGCCCGTGATTTGCCAGCCGGCGTATTGCGACGCCATGCAGGCCAGCACGGGATGGTCGGTCCGCACTGTGACCGCTGGTCCGGTTTCGAGCGTTCCATCTTCGATGGTCACCTCGCCCAATCCGGCGAGGCAGATTTCGGCCAGCCGCCGTCCCGCTTCCAATCCGCCTGAGGCCTGCACTCCGCAATCGATCACCCGCGCGCCGGCGACTTGCGAGACGGACGCGCGCAAGTGTTCGCTGTCCGCGGCGAATTGATCCGCCAGATGCCAGGCGCGCTCGTTGAGGCTGGTGGTCACGCGATGGGGCTTGTGGGACGGATGGGACGCAATCCAAGTCTTTGATGGTAACAGCCCGGGCGATTCACGCCGACGGCGCGGGGGCTAGAATGACAGGCCCATTCCGGAGCAGCCGCGTGGCCAGCCTGACCATCGAGAACTACGTCAAGGCGATCTACCAGATCTCCGCGGGCGCGGGCGGCGGCGCGACTTCCACGGGCAAGCTGGCCGAGGCGCTCGGCGTCTCGCCCGGCACCGTGACCAGCATGCTCAAGACGCTCGGCGAAAGCGGCCTGGCCGAGTACGTCCCCTACGAAGGCGCTCGGCTGACCGATGCCGGGCGGATTCTCGCGCTCCGCGTGCTGCGGCGGCACCGCCTGATCGAGCTGTTCCTTGTGCGCACGCTCGACCTGAGCTGGGACGAAGTGCACGAGGAAGCCGAGAATATGGAGCATGCGGTCAGCGATCTGTTGATCGATCGGATCGACGCTTTTTTGGGCCACCCAGCCACCGATCCGCACGGCGACCCAATTCCCAAAGCCGACGGCACCGTCGCAGGCACCAGCGGCCGGCGGCTGTCGCAGCTCGCCGTCGGGCAGCGATTCCGCGTCGTCCGTGTGCTGGAGCAGACGCCGGAATTCCTCCGCTACCTCACCGAAACGGGACTCAAGCTCGACGCCACCGGCACCGTCGCCGCAAACCGCAGCGAATCCGGCACGATCACCGTTCAGGTCGCCGGCCAGTCCACCACGCTCGCGCACGACGTCGCCGACCGGCTGCTCGTGACCGACAAGGGCTAGGGCTGGGGGCTAGGGCTCGGGATCTCGTTCTTACTCTGCCCCAGCCCTAGCACCTGGCCCTAGCCCTTTTTAGAACAGCGGCTTGTGACCCAGGACGCGGCGGGCGACGGTGAGCTGACCGTTGTGCTGGCCCTCGTGCCAGACGGCCATCTCGAAGACCGAAGCCACGTCGGACAGAAACTCCGGCGCTCCGGCGGCCGTCTTCTTGGCCAGGTCCTCCTCGCTCATCGCGTCGAGCACCGACAGCAGCGTCTGCCGCCGCTCGTTCATCGTTTCCACAACGCTCGCGGGCGGCGGATACGAAGCCGGGTCGTTCGTCGGCTGCGATCCCATGCCAAAGCGGCTCTGATAGTCGGGCAGTTGCCGGGCCTTCTCCGGCGCGACTAGCGACAGGAAGAAATTGTCGCTGGTCGCCATGTGCCCGGCGAACCACAGGGCGTGGTTGCACTGCGGGTGCACCTGAAACACCCACTGCTCGGGCGTCTTGAAGTCCGCCAGCAGCCGCTGGCTCATCTGCCGCATGTTCCGCAGGTTTCGCTGCAAGCGTTGTTTCAGTCCCATAGTTGTTCCTGGTTTCGCATGCATTGTATGTCGCCATCACGCCTGGCAGCCGCCGTTCGACCGGCCGCGGGAAGTGGGCCCGTGGACACTTTGGCGACTCAAGCCTGCCGCTACTTCGCCTCCGCCGGCTGCTTGTCGGGATGGAGATAAATGAAGCTCTTGCCCAGCCGGCCGCCGTAGTTGCCGGCCGAAATTCGCAGCAAACCCGGCGTATTCACCGCCGCGGCAATCGCGGCCTGCGTGGCGCGGACGATCGCCGCGAGGCTCTGGCCGTTGATGATGATCTCCATCACCGAGTTCACTCCCGGCGGCAATTCGCACTTGGCGGCCGGATTGTCGCGCAAAAGCGGGCAGTACTTTTCGTACGTGCTGGCGAACAGAAATTTGTATTTGCTGCCGGCCTTGGAGCCGCTGCCGGCGATGCCGCCGGGAAAAGGCATCACGACGCCCGGACAGTTCTGCACTGCGGCCACGCCCGCTTCGGCTGCTGCCAGCGCCGAGTCGGTGCTCTCTCCAAAAAACCACAGGTTGCCGCCCATCAGGCCGTCGGCGTAGCCCAGGCGGCGATCGAGGATGAACTCGCCGCCGAGCGTGGGAATCCACCACAGCTGGCGCCCGTGGCGCTCGATCCGCTGCTGAAACCCGTCGCCGAAATAGGCGACCTTGCGGCCCAGTTGGAAATAGCTCTCCGAGTCGATCAGGTTGAAGCACGCCGCCGTCGGGCAGGTGAGCACGTTCTGGCTGATGCGGACCAGCGCCGCCCGCTCCAGCGCTGCCACGCGGTCCTTTCGGAACCGCGGCACGTGCAACTGCACGATCGCGCCGGGCCGGCCGTCGGGCGTGGCGAACGATTCGTCGCCGCCCTTTCCGACGTAGCGATCCAGGCCGGCCTCGCAGTCGCAGAGGATCGTGCTCGAAGCGTTGCCCGTCGCCGCATTCACGGCGTGCTCCACCCAGCGGCGATTGGCCGCCGTGATCAAAAACTCGGCGTAGATGCTGCGAAAGGCCTCGGCGTAGGTGTCGTCGATGATGGCCGGCATGAGAAGCTTACCGCCCGCGGCCTGGATTGACCGCCCTTTCCGTGACCACCTTGTCCATGAACACATCGTGCGGGCCGACGATCAGGTCGTCGAACAGCTGGCATTCGTAGCACAGCGCCACCAGCGGGCAGTCGCGGCGCAGTTGCGGCAGCAGCCGATCGTAGTAGCCCTGGCCGTTGCCCATTCGCCCGCCCTGGCGGCTGAAGCCGACGCCGGGAATGATCGCGAAGTCGATCAGCTCCGGCGGAATCTCCTTGCCGGGCTCGCCCCACCGCTCGCGCGGCGGCTCGAGGATCTTCCACTTGCCGACGATCAGCTCGTCCATGCTTTGCAGCCACCACAGGCCGAGCTTGTTCGCACCGGCCTCATCGACGGTGCAATACGGTACGACGATCCGCTTGCCGCTGGCCAGCGCCGCCGGCAGAGCGTGTTTCGTCCGCAGCTCCGAGCGGCAATCGATATACCACAGCGCAGTCCGTGCCCGCTGGTAGTCGGGCAATTCGATCAGCCGGGCCACGGCCTGCTCGCTGAGCCGGTCCTT
>DASRJB010000901.1:0-7079 GCA_035649715.1 Pirellulaceae bacterium | reverse complement strand
TAGGTGTCCTCGTGGTTGTGGGCGGCGAGCGCCTGTTGCTTGAGGTTGTTCATGCACTTCGTTCGCCGCGATGCCTCGCGGGCCGATTGCACGGCCGGCAACAGCAGCGCGACCAGCACGCCGATGATGGCGATGACCACCAGCAGCTCCACCAGCGTGAAGCCGCGCAGCAAACGACCAGGGAACGTTGGACGTCGCATGGAAAACCCCCGAGAAAAGGTGCAGCTAGACCGCAACGGCTGCTCAGGTCACCCTCTGATTCCGCTGCCGATTATAGACCGGTTCGAAACTGCCGCGAAAGAGAAACGCACCGTCGTACCCGGAATTGATGCAGTTTGTAGAATGCGGTTGCTTCGCGGCGCCCTAACAATCGAAACAGCTTCACCATGCTGCTCGGATACGTCAGCAACGAACGTTACCTGGCCCTGAGCGACGTCGAAGTCGAGATTCTCGGCCCGCACGGATCGCTGGCTGTGCGCTCGCGGGCCAGCGGCTCCCTTCACGCGGACATCGAGTCCGGCCGTTATGAAGTCGTGCTGGCCAAGGAGGGATACGGCCCCAAGCGAGTCATCGCCGATTTGACTCCCGACCGGCTGCACCATTTTCGACTCTTGAAAGACGACCTGCTCGGCTACGCCTGGCCCAAGTGGGTCCAGGCCGGGCAGGCCAGCGAGTTTCGCGTGCACAGCGACGCGGCCTACAAACTGGAATTGTGGCGCTACGGCTGGCGAAAAGAGCTGGTCCGACCGATCGGCTGGTTCGACGAGCACGGGCCGCGGGCGACGGTGCAGATCACGCCCGATGGCGACTATTCACAGACCGGCGTGACCTGGAACAAGTACGGCTACACGAGCCCGCACCACAAACAGTTCATCACCGCGCCGCAGCCGTCGGGGCTGTATTACTTTCATGCCGCGAGCGAGGCCGGCCGCTTTTTCTCGTTTCCCTGGATCGTCGCGCCGGACCGGCCGCGGGCGAAAATCGCGGTGTTGGCGTCGAACATCACCTGGAACGCCTACAACAGCTTTGGCGGCCGGAGCAACTACATCCACCCCGACCGGCTGCCGCCGACGCCGACCGTCAACGCCCGCCTGGAGCTGAAGCGGTACACCGACGCCGAGCACGTGAACTACGACACGACCGACTACGCTCCGCTGTCGTTCGACCGGCCAGAGTCGATCAACCACGTGCCAGAGCACGTGCAGGCGACCGACCCGATCGCCGGGCGGGCAGCCTGCCACCTCGCGCCGGCCGAATGGCGGCTGCTGGCCTGGCTGGAGCGCGAGCGGCTGGAGTACGACTACTTCGCGGAAACGCAGCTTCACTTCGGGCAGCTCGACTTGGACGCCTATCGCGTGCTCGTCATCAGCACACATCCGGAGTACTGGTCGCGCGAGATGTTTGACCGCGTGAAGCGCTGGGTCTTCGAGCGCGGGGGCCGGCTGGTCTATCTGGGCGGCAACGGTCTGAATTGCGACGTGGAATTCCTGGACGAGCAGACCTGCATTTACCGCAACGACAACGAGCGCCGGCTGCGGGGAAACGACGCGCCGTACGAAAGCCGCTTCCATCTGCGGAACGAATCGGAGGCGTCGCTTTTGGGCGTCGTCTACGATGCCCGCGGGATCATGACTTCCGCTCCCTACCGGGTTGTCGATCCTGGCCACTGGGTATTCGAGGGGACGGGCCCTGCTGAGGGCAGCATCTTCGGCGAACGATCGCTGCACGAGCGCGTCCCCGGTGGCGCGTCGGGGCACGAGACCGACAAGATTTCCAAGTCTTCGCCACCGGGCACGCGGGTTCTTGCCAAAGGGCTCAATCCGGACGGTGGCGGCGCGGACTTGTCGATCATCGAATCCGCCGGCCAAGGCGCCGTCTTCTCCGCCGGCTCCATCACCTGGGTCAGCTCGATCCTGGTCGATGACGCAGTCAGCCGCATTACACGCAACGTGCTTACGAGGTTTGCTTCGAAATAGCCCACTATGCGTATCGCCGCCATTGAAACCTACCCCATCCGCATTCCGCTGAAGGTGGCGTATCGGATGATCTCGGCGCTTGGCCGACACGAGGAATCGCATTTCGTCCTGGTGCGGCTGCGTACCGACGACGGCCTGGAAGGGGCCGGCGAGGCTTCGCTGACGGTCCGCTGGAGCGGTGAGACGCCCTGGGGCGCGGTTGCGCTGATCGATCGCCTGCTCGCGCCGCTGCTGCTGGGCATGGAGCTCGATCCCGCGCAGCCGCTGGAGAGCATCGCAGCGATCGATCGCCGGATGGACGCGGCGGTGCAGCATAACTGGTTCTCCAAGAGCGCCATCGAGATGGCCTGCTGGGACGTGCTGGGCAAGGCGGCTGGCCGGCCCGTGTACGAGTTGCTCGGCGGCGCGTGCCGGCCGCTGGCGATTCGCAGCCGTTTCTCGATGGGGGCCTATGACGTGCCGCGCGCCCGCGCTCGCGCGGCGGAACTGGTCGAGCAGGGATTCGACACGGTGAAGGTCAAAGTCGGCGGCCGTGCCGAGGACGACATTGCCCGCGTCCGCGCCGTGCGCGAAGTGATCGGCAGCGAGCGAAAGCTCGTGATCGACGCCAATTGCGGCTGGGACGCTGATACTGCGATCCGCGCGGTACGCGAGCTCGCGGACGCCCGCGTCGATTTGCTGGAACAGCCGACGGGTGACGGCGATTATGCGGCGATCGCCCGCGTGCGGCGCGAATGCGGCGTGCCGGTCATGGCCGACGACATGTGCTTTAACCTGGTCCACGCCCGCGAGCTGATCCGCAACCAGGCCTGCGACTTGATCAGCGTGTATCCCGGCAAAAACGGCGGCATTCGCAAGTCGCGGGCGATCGTCGAGTTCGCCGAGCAGCACAACGTTGGCTGCACGATCGGCTCCAATCTGGAATTCGACGTCGCCACTGCGGCGATGGGCCACCTGATCGTGGCGACGCCCAACCTGCGGGTGGAAGAGTGGCCCGGCGACATCCATGGCCCGGCTTACTACGAAGTCCGCATCGTGAAGGAGCCGCTGTCGATCGCCGGGCCCGTCACGACGCTCGCTGCGCGACCGGGCCTCGGCGTCGAAGTCGATTGGGGGCTGGTCCGCTCGCTCCACGCGTAGCGGCTACCGCATTCGCAGCAGCCACTGCTTGAGATCGGCGGGCAGCGCCATGCGGAAGCGCAGCGCCTGGCCGCTGATCGGGTGGGACAGGGCCAATTCAGCAGAATGCAGTGCCTGCCGCGGGGCACCGCTGGCGTCGGCTCGCGCCGGCTCGCCCGGCGCGTGGGTATAGGTTTTCTCGCCGCAAAGCGGATGGCCGGCCTCGGACAAATGGATGCGAATCTGATGCGTGCGTCCCGTTTCCAGGCGGCATTCGACGACGGAGCAGTTGGCGAGCTGCTCCATCGGCCGGACGTGCGTGACCGCCCGCTGTGCCCCTTCGGCCGCCTCGCCCAGCGGCGAGCTGCCGCGCAGGCCGTCGCCCCGGTCGCGGACCAGCCACGACTCGATCGTCCGCTCCCGATCGATCCGCCCCTGCACGACTGCGACGTAGGCCCGCTGGACCTGGTGGCGGGCGAACATGTGGATCAACTTCTCCTCCGCTCCGCGCGTGCGGGCGAAGACCAACAGGCCGCTCGTGTCGCGGTCGAGGCGATGTACGGGATGGAGTGCAAGCCGCACATCCCGCTGTAGGGAACGCCCTCTGTGGCGCTCCCCTCCCTGCCGCGTCGGGGTGGTGTAGCGCAGCCCCAAGTGCCGGGCGAGCAGCCGCGGCAGCAATTCGTCGAGCGTCGGCTGGAGCTGCTTGCGGCGCTGCGGCAGGTCGGTTTCCTCGCGGTGCCGCAGCGTCGTGACGCCGGCCGGCTTTTGGACCACCACCAGGTGCTCATCGACATAGACCAGCTTGACGTCGTCGGCCGTCGCGGGCGGAGCCAGCGCGTGGCTGCTTAAGCGCACGACATCGCCGGCCTTGACTTTCCGCTCTTCGTCGAGACAGAGGTTGCCGTTGACCTGCACGCGGCGGCCAGCGAGGAGCTTGCGGGCCTGCGACCAGGAAAGCTTGGGCGCGAGCCGCTTGAGGGCCGCCGCGAGCGTCAGACCGTCGTGCTCGGCCACCAGATGAAACGTGCGCTGCGGTTCGCCGGCCATGCGAAGTCATTTTCCGGAGCCGAGCTTGCGCTTCGCATCGGCCAGCGCGGGAATGGCCGTCATCATCCACGGCGCGGCGCCGGGCGAGCTCTGCGTGGCAACCACGGCGGTGGCAATCGCCTGAGAAGCCAGCGGCAGGTACTCGGGTTTGTTCTTCAGTACCGCCAGAGCTATTAGGTTGTGCGCGGCGACCGAGTTGCCCGCCGGAATCGCGTTATCGGCCAAGTCCTTGCAGCGAGCCAAGAGCGCCTCGTGATCGCTCGAGGTGAAGAAGAACCCGCCGGCCCGCGCGTCGCTAAACAGCTCGATCTGTTTTGCCGTGACCGCCGCGGCCTCGTCGAGCCAGCGGGCGTTGCCGGTGGCGTGGTGCAGCCGCAGCAGGCCGTCGGCCAGGTAGGCATAGTCGTTGAGATAGGCATTCAGCTTCGCCTCGCCGCCGGCGAAGGTCCGCAGCAGCCGTCCGTCCGCGGTGCGGAGATTCGTGAGGACGAATTCAGCGGCTTTCTCGGCGGCGGCAACGTACCGCGACTCCTTCAGGATGCGGCCGGCATCGGCCAGCCCGCCGATCATCAGGCCGCTGTCGGAAGTGAGAACCTTGGTATCTGTCCGCGGGCGGACGCGCGGCGCGCGGACGTCGAACAGTTTCTTGCGCAGCGGTGCGAGCCTGGCCTCCAGCGCCGCTTCGGTCAGCTTCATCTCCGCTGCCGACTCCGCCAGCGGCTTGGAGAGCTGCGGCGCGAAGTATTTCTCCTCAAAGTTCGGCTCGCCGTCCAGGCCGTAGACTTTAGCGAAAAGCGCGAACTCTTCGGCCGAGAGCGTCTTTTGCACTTCGGCCTTTTCCCAGCGATAGAACTTCCCTTCTTCGCCTTCGGAGTCGGCGTCGAGGGCGGCATAGAACGCGCCGCCTTCGTGCGTCATTTCGCGGAGCACAAACTCGCACAGCTCTCTGGCGACGCGGCGGTAATTCTCGTTACCCGTCAGCTCATGCGCCTGGGCATACACGCTCGCGAGCTGTCCGTTGTCGTAAAGCATCTTTTCGAAATGCGGGATCGCCCAATAGCGATCGACGCTATAGCGGTGAAAGCCGCCGCCCAAGTGGTCGCGGATGCCGCCCATCGCCATCTGGTCGAGCGTCTTCACGAGCATCTGCCGCGCTTGCGCGTCGCTGTGCCGCCGCACGCGGTCGAGCAGCAGCACCAGGTTGCTCGGCTCGGGGAATTTCGGCCGCCGGCCGTCGGGCGTGTAGCCGAAGCCGCCGTACTTGGGGTCGAACTGCTCGCGGAGGGCCTCCTGGGCCGCGACGAGCAGCGCCTCGTCGAGCGCGACTGTCAGCGCCCCGCGGCGGCGCTCCAATTCGGCCTTCGTAAACTTAACGATCGTCTTGGCGTCCTCACGGACCTTCGCTGGCGACTGCTTCCAATACTCCTGCAGTTTGCGGCAAATCGTCAGAAAGCCCGTTGAGCCTTCGTGCCGGTCGCCGTCGCGGGCCGGGAAATAAGTGCCGCCGAAGAACGGCTCCGCCTCGTCAGTCAGGAACATCGACAGCGGCCAGCCGCCGCCGCGGCCCCGCTCGGCCAGCAGGTTAATCATGTGCAGCGAAGTCATATAGACGGAATCGACGTCCGGCCGCTCCTCGCGGTCCACCTTGATGCACACGAAATGCTCGTTGAGGACCTTGGCAATTTCCTCGTCGTGAAAGCTCTCCCGCTCCATCACGTGGCACCAGTGGCAGCTCGAATAGCCGATCGACAGGAAGATCAGCTTGCCTTCCTGCTTGGCCTTCGCCAGGGCCTCCTCGCCCCATGGATACCAATTGACCGGATTCTGCGCGTGCTGGAGCAGATACGGGCTGGTCTCTTTCGCCAGGCGGTTGGTATGCGCGGCCGATTGGCGATTCTCGGCCCGCTGTTGCCCGTTGGCCAGCAGTGGAACGAGCAGTGCGAGAAGCGCGGCGACGCGGGTCATTCGGCGGCTGTTGGTATTAACCATACGGCCGATTGTAGCAAGCCGGCACACCCTTAGCCCCAGCCCCCAGTCAGCGTGTGCCGGCCTGGTCGCGGCACAAAGCGAGGCAGGCGTCAGGCTAAGATCTCACTGAGGACATGACCGCTGACGTCGGTGAGGCGGAAGTCGCGGCCGGCGTAGCGATAGGTCAGCCGCTCGTGATCGAAGCCGAGCAGGTGCAGGATCGTGGCGTGCAAGTCGTGCACGCTGGTCGGATTCTCGGCGGCCTTGAAGCCGAACTCGTCGGTCGAGCCGTAGGTCGTGCCGCCCTTCACGCCGCCGCCGGCCAGCCAGACTGAGAAGCCATAGTGGTTGTGGTCTCGGCCGAGCTTGGATTTGCCGCCCTCGCCCAGCTCGACCGACGGCGTGCGGCCGAATTCGCCGCCCCAGATCACGAGCGTGTCGTCGAACATGCCCAGCCGCTTCAGGTCCGTCAGCAGAGCCGCGATCGGCCCGTCGATTTCCGCGGCGAGCTTCTTGTGGTTGGCTTCGATGTTGTCGTGGTTATCCCAGGGCTGCCCCGCGCCGTGCCAGAGCTGCACGTACCGCACGCCGCGCTCCAGCAGCCGGCGGGCGATCAGCGTCTGCCGCCCGTGCACGCCGCTGCCGTACAGGTCGCGCGTGGCCTGCGGCTCGCGCGATAAGTCGAACGCCTCGGCGGCTTCGGTCTGCATGCGAAACGCCAGCTCGAAGGCCCCGATCCGGGCATCCAGGCGATCGTCGAGCCGGCCCTCTTTGTGGGCTGCGTTTAGCCGCGCTAGCAGGTCGAGCTGCCGCCGCTGCATCTCGGTCGTGGCGTGCGGATGGGCGATGTTCTCGATCAGCTGGTCCAGCCGCTCGTGTTTGGAGTCGATGAACGTGCCCTGGTAGGCCCCGGGCAGAAACGCCGACTGCCAGTTCTCGGAATCCTTGATCGGCATGCCGCCGGGA